>JBAZJK010000002.1 GCA_041651355.1 Patescibacteria group bacterium
TCGTTTATCCCAGATTTCCGCTTCTGAGCGGTAAGTATTACCTCTCGATAGGTCTTTTAAAAAACAGAATAGCAGAGCCGGTATTTTATAAACACAGGGCTTCTACGTTTCAGATGTCTTTTGCGGGCGATGACCACGGGACGGTTTATTTAGAGCACGGCTGGAAATATAAATTACCGTAACTATAAATTACATCCGGAGGGCAGCAATGAAGAATCGTTATCCAAAAGTTAGCATCATAACCGTAAATTTTAACGGCAGGAGATACCTCGGGGATTTTTTTAATTCCATAGCAAGGCTGCGCTATCCCAAGAATAAATTAGAGATAATTTTAATTGATAACGTATCGGAAGACGGCTCGGTAGAGTTTGTGAGAAAGAGATACCCCAGGGTAAGAATAATCCAAAACGGTACTAATAACTACTGCAAAGCCGTTAACTTAGGAATAAAGGCAGCCCGTTCAGGATATATTGCGATAGCCAACAACGATACTAAATTAGACAAGGACTGGCTAGGAGAGTTGATAAGGGTCATCTCCAGCGATAAAAAGATTGCTGCGGCCGGAAGCAAGATACTGCATTGGAACGGCACATTGCAAAACGCCAGCCATTGTGAATTACCTAATTTTTACTGGGGGGAAAGGGGGGCCGGAAAGCATAGAGATAGCTATAATAATATTGATGAGGTACCCAGCTTATGCGGGGCGGCAGTCTTGTATAGAAAAGAGGCTGTCTCGCGGGTCGGGTTTTTCGATGAGGATTTTGTTATATACGGAGAAGACGTAGATATATCTTTTAGGCTGAGGCAGCTTGGTTATAAACTTATCTTTGTCCCCGATAGCGTTGTTTACCACAGGTTCCACGGCACAGCTACAGAGGAATTAGCGCGTTATTATATAGAGAGAAACCGGCTGTTATTTTTGGCCAAACATTATCCCGAGAAGCTCACCAGTTCCTTGGTGGGCAGCGGTTATTTTACGGCAGAAGGTTCGGTTGACTCTTGCGGCAGGATATATTCTTTGTTCCCCGACATAATTATGAAGCTTATAAAGACCCACCCCCTAGACGTAGCCAGGAAGGCAATCTCAGACTTATTTGGAGAGGTAAGTAAAATTGTCAATTACGAAAACGACATATTAACGAAGGCATTGCGTAAAAACGAAGAAGAAAAAAACAAAGTAATACTCTCCCTAAAAGACGAAATTGAGCATGTCAATTATATCGTAGGGCAAAAAGAGGCCGAGGCGCGTTCTTTGAATAGCCAAATTACGGATATCGTGAAACGGAAAGAACAAGAGGCGCTTTCCTTAAAAGACGAAATTAAGCGCGTTGCTTCTCTTGCAGATCAGAAAGAATCCCAATCACAGTCCCTAAGAGACCAGTTAAAAGGCGTAAAGGATGAGCTTGAGAAGAAAACCGAAGAGGCGCTCTCTGGAGACGGACAGCTGATTGAGAAACTGGCAGAGCTCGGCGCCCTAAGAGACCAGTTAAAAGGCGTAAAGGATGAGCTTGCACGGAGAGCCGAAGAGACCCTGTCTAGGGGGGGGCAACTTATTGAAAAAGAGGCGGAAAACGGAGCGCTTAAAGATGAATTATCCCGTCTGGCGGAAAACCTTGCTGCTAGGCTGGTTAATCTGGAGGAGAATCAGGCGCAGTTGCTTGAAAAAGATTCTCGAATACAGCAATTGCAGATTGAGAAAGAAAAAATCGTTAAGGAGAAGGAACACGAACTGGATTGTTATAAAGAAGAATTGAGTAATATTCTGAATCAGTTACGCCGGAGGATGGATGAGGTCCTTATCAAAGACAGCCAGATTATTGGAAAAGACGCGCAGATCGGGCAGCTCCGCATTGAAAAAGAACAACAGATAGGCCAGTTAAGAAGAGAGTTGGACGGAATTTATAACTCTGAAGGCTTCCGTTTAATATTGCGCCCCTTCTGGACAACTATATGGAATGCGAGGAAGGGCATCAAGGCAATGAAGATAAGATTAGGGAAGGCGATCTGGTTCGCCGTTACTTTGACCTTAGTGCCTTTATTTGTTTTTTTAGCAGCATCTTTTGTTTTTGAATATGCGGCATGGCTTATACTGAGGCCGCTGTTGAAAAATATCCTTCCCCGGAGGAGAGGCATTCAAAACAAAGACGCGGGAAAGATTAAAATAAGCGTAGTAATCCCGAATTACAATGGCACAGAGTTGCTTAAAGAATGTTTACCTTCTTTGTTTGCGGCTGAAGGGATTAATGAAGGGAAAAGCGAAGTCCTGGTAGTGGACGATGCCAGCACAGACGGTAGCGTTGCCTATATCAAGGAACACTTCCCGCAGGTAAAGCTGCTGATAAATAAGAGGAACAGGGGTTTTGGTTTCAGTTGCAACAGAGGCATTAAAGCGGCGAGCAACGAGCTGGTGGTATTGCTGAATAATGATATTATTCTGACCAAGGGATTCCTGGAGCCTTTGGTCAGGCATTTCAAGAGGCAGGATGTGTTTGCGGCTACCCCCAAACTCTACGCCTGGGATAGAGAGACCTTTGCCTGGGGGATGCACATGGGCAATTTTAAGGACGGCTACGTAAGATTATGGAATGAGTCCGAAACAGGCAATGGCGACAGGCTGCGGCAGCCCGCACCTTCCGTATTTGCTATCGGCGGTGCGGCGGTGTTTCGCAAGTCCGATTTTATGTGGCTTGGGGGGTTTGACAATATCTACAGACCGAACTGTTGGGAGGATATAGATATAGGTTACCGTGCCTGGAAGAGAGGGTTGAAGGTTATCTATGAACCGGGCAGCATCCTCTATCATAAAGGACGGGCAACCCTGACCTATGAGCGCCCCAAGGAGATAAAAAACGAACTTCTTTTCACCTGGAAGAATATTACCGATAGCCGCATTTTAAAGGAACATTTTAATTTTCTTCCCTGGCACCTCTATCTTAACAGAATGAATTTCCTGAGAGGATTTTTATGGGCCTTGAACCATCTGCCTCAAACCCTACTGCATCGCATTTTAGAAAGGAGGTTTGTCGTACATCCGCAAGATAGAAAAATTTTTAACAGCATCACGCTTTATTATAATAATTTCATAAATAGAGGCTCCCGGCATCTTAGCGAAAGCAAGCCGACGGTGCTATTGGTTTCACGGTTTCTGCCATATCCGCTTAATGCGGGCGGCAAGATAAGAATCCATAACCTAGTTAAATCGCTGTCTGAAAAATATAATTTTATACTCCTCAGTCTCATTGACCATAAGGACGAATTGGCGTATATACCAAAAATCAAAGAATTGTTTAGCGAGGTTTATACGGTATTGGCAAAATCCCCTCTGGATTTGAATTTTTCCTCACGTTTATTTTACCCGGAGTTGTATAAAATAGCCTATAGCTATAGCCGGGAGCTGGTGGAGAAGCTCAAGGAGCTTGAAGATACGAAAGCAGCGGATATTATACACATAGAAACAAATGAATTATTATACCTGGTTGACTATGTCAAGTCCGCCCCTATAGTTTATACCGAGCACGATATAAGCATCCTTTCGCTGCGCAAATCTTATTATAAGAATAAAGGCAACCCGGCGAAGTCCTTTGTTGACCATTTAAAAAAGGTTAATTTCCACCACCGACAGATTAAAAAAACAGACAGGGTCATTAGCCTCTCAAGAGAGGATGATGCCGTGCTGAGGGGGCTTTTTCCCAAGAGCGCCATTACCCTGATACCGACCGGGGTAGATCTGGGGCATTTTTCTTCCAGACGGTCTGCGGGAAAAATAAATAAATTGATATTCGTAGGGCACTATCTTCATTATCCCAACGAGGACGCTGTGCTTTATTTTTCGAAGAAGATACTCCCGATCATCAAAAAAAGCGTTCCGGACGTTCAACTGCTGATTGTAGGTTCGAATCCGACGCCAGCTGTAGAGGCCATCGCCAAGGAAGACAGCGTAAGGCTTATAGGAGAGGTGCCTGATGTTAAGCCTTACCTGGAGGAAGCCGCCGTTTTTGTGAATGCCATACGCATAAGTGCGGGGATAAAAGGAAAAGTGCTGGAGGCGATGGCTTGCGGGGTGCCGGTGGTTTCTACCAGGAACGGGTCCTCCGGTATCGATGCTAGGCCGGAAAAGGATATTCTGCTTGCGGAGAAACCGAAAGAATTCGCAAGACAGGTGATTCGCCTTTTAAGCGACCCACCCCTGAGAGAGCGGATCGTAGCCAACGCTAAGCGCCTGGTTCAAGATAGATATGATTGGAAAGGAAGCGCGGATAAGCTCGATGGTGTATATAGGGGGCTATCATTTTTCCAAAAGGATATCTTCTCCTGTTTGTCTCAAGGTGCAACCGAAGAAGTCGTAAATTACACGAATAATTTCATTGAGCAAAAGATAGCGCAGACAGAAGGCGATCTGGGAATGGTCTCTGACGGCCCAGAAGAATTGCACATAGAATTGACATATAGCTGTAACAGCAAGTGTATTATGTGCGACCTATGGGATTATAACAAAAGAATGCCGTCATCTCCGGGCAAGGAACTTTCTCTTGCAGAGATTAGGAAGTTCGTAGATGAATCCCGTCTCTTGCAGAAAACAAAAACCGTCGTGCTCTCTGGAGGGGAGCCGTTCATGCGAAACGATATAGCAGAGCTCTGCGGTTTTTTCACCAGAAAATTTCCAGACGGCTCAATCGGCATATTAACCAATGGAATGGCAACCGACACGATAGTAGAAAAATCCAAGGAGGTCTTGGACAGGTTTTCTCCCAGATCTCTATGGCTGGGAAGTTCTCTGGACGGAATAGGAAAAACCCATGATAAAATCCGGGGGGCCGACGGCGCATTTTTGCGTCTTTGCCAAACAATCAGCCGCTGCAAAAAAGAGTTGCCGGGGGTGGATTTATCGTTGACCTTTACCCTTACTCCGTATAACGTAGACCAGCTTGTGCCGGCAAAACAGTTTGCTGACGACGAAGGCGTAAATTTCTTTGCTCAATTTGTCGTTCCCAAGTCATCAAGACAGGAGTTTAACTGGACGCCCCAGGAGCTGAGTCTCGCAGAAAAAGAAATCGGACGCATAATGGAAGGGATATCCGATAAGATGGGTAACAATGCCATCTGCGGCGTTAAAGGCATGCAGGATAAAGGGCTGATGGCTCAGCTTTATTTCTGGTCGCACCTTGTCAAATATCAGATTAACCCCCAGAGGTTTTTTAAGAAATGCGTTGCCGGTTATAGATTCGCGATGCTGAATCCTTACGGAGACTTATTTTTCTGCCCAACCCATAAAGATAATTCTGTCGGGAATCTAAGAGAGAATAAGTTTGATTATCTCTGGACCTGCGATAAGGCGGAGCAACTAAGGAGATTTATTTCCAGCGGGAATTGCCATTGCTGGCTGGTTTGCATTCTTTTCCCGGTATTGGATAAGGTCTTGAGCAATTAATCCTTAAGGATATGGTTGAAGCCCAAGAAAAGAGATCAAAGCGGATTGCGGAGCTTAAGCGGAATATCATAAACACCGCAACCAAAAGAGCGCAGGAGGCATCCTATCCTATCGCCGCCCGCAATAAAAATTTGCTTCTGAATGACTTTGAATATGCAACAGGCAAGATAGCCCTAGAGTCTTCTCCCGAGGGTATCGGTATAGGGACGCATTACGCCTGCAATGGGAAATGCGTTTTTTGTTTAGGCGGAAAACCCCGGATTTTCTCGCTTGAGAGATATAGGGAATTTTTTGAGCCGAGACTGGAAAACGTTTTATCAAGAGCAAGCTATGTGAGCTTCTGCGGTTTCGGAGAGTTGTTTTTAATGCCGCGGGTAGAGGAATTCATGGATTATGTAAATAAAAAAATTCCATGGGCTAATAAGATATATACTACAAACGGAGCGCCTTTAGCCAATGATAAGATATTAAATTTACTTACCCAGAGCCAATCCGCAGTGCAGATATCTCTTCACGCCTCTCATAGAGAGCTCCACAGGGCCTTGACGAAATTAGACTCCTTTGACGAGATTGTAGCCAGAATAAGACAAATAATCTCTATGCGTAAGTCAAAAGAGCGCCCCAGCGTGATTCTGGTTTTTCTTATCAACAGCCTGAATGTGGAGAATCTTGCGGATTTTGTGGAGTTTGCCCATCGCCTGAGGGTAGACGAGGTGCGATGTAATTATATGACGGCATTCCATCACTCCCAGCTAAAGCTTTCATGTTTCTTTAAACAAGAGTTAACCAACCGGAGCCTGGAGGAGGCCGAAGAACGCGCTGCTAAGTTGGATTTGATTTTGAAACTGCCTCCGAGATTCGGCCGGGGTAGTCAAGGAACAGGGAGCCTCCTGTGCGCCGAACCCTGGAAATACATCTATGTGGAGAATGAATCTTCGGTCCTGCCGTGTTGTTATGCAGGCAGTCACTTCGGCTATTTGGACAGGATGGACTTTCAGACTATCTGGAACGGCTCAAGTTATAGGCAGTTGCGCAAGTCCTTGGTAGAGGGGCCGCCCCATAAATGGTGCAAACATTGCCAGAGATACCGCGCAGAAAATATAAACGACATCCGTTCGCACATAAACTTCCGCCCCGGAGGGCTTTTAAAGATCTTGAAAGGGTATAAATTATGAAAGTTGCTCTTGTGCAATGCCCGGGCTGGGGCAGGGATTGCCCTCCTTATACGCTGGCGCTTTTTGCAGCATATCTGCGTCAAAATGAACATCGTGTTTTCAGTTACGATATCAATAACGCACTTTATTGTAGCGGACCTGACAAGTACAGGAGGATGTGGGATGACAAGGATCTCTATTCCTTTTGGAGCAACAAGTCCCTCATTACAGAGTTTATCCGGGACAACGAGAGGATGGTGGAATTTCAAGTAAAACATATTTTAGACAGCGGCGCCAAAATCATCGGTTTTAGCGTTCAGTTTAGTTCTCTGCTTGTCAGTTTAGAGGTAGCTCGCAGGATTAAGGCTAAATCCAGGGATAGAATTATTGTTTTTGGAGGTCCGGACTGCTGCCGCCATTTACGGGGCTCAGAGATAATAAAAGAGGATTGCGTAGATGTCGTAGCGCTTGGCGAAGGAGACACAACATTATTAGAGTTAGTGAATATGGTAGAACTGGACGGCAAGGTAGAAAATTGCCCGGGCGCCTTACTTAAAAAAGAAGGGAAGATTTTTGATTGCGGCGACGGGATTGCAGTGAGAGATCTTGATCTTATCCCCTTTCCAGATTATAGCGATTTCAGAAAAGATATTATGGCCGGTCATTATCGTCAGCCCGAACGCCTAGAGATATTTGACAGCCGGGGATGCATTACTCGTTGCCATTTCTGCAGCGAATGGCAGTTTTGGCAAAATTATCGTTCCATGAGCGGAGAGAGAATATTCGAAGAGGTTGCTTATCAGATAAGGCGTTTTCCCGGAACGGAATATTTTTATTTTATCGGTTCACTCTTAAACGGGAATATAAAATCATTAAACAGGTTTTGTGATTTGGTAATACAGAATAGTCTGGTGGTAAGATGGGCCGGTCAGGCGGTAATAAGGCCAGAGATGAGCGCGGAACTTTTAGGAAAAATGAGAAAGGCCGGTTGCGAATGGTTGGGATATGGCATTGAAAGCGGCTCGCAGAGAGTAGTGGACAGCATGAATAAGCACTTCTTTATTGCGGATGCCGAAAGGGTATTAAGGGATACCCATCAGGCAGGGATTGGCACCCAGGTTAATTTTATGTTCGGCATTCCCACTGAGACATTGGAAGATTTTAAGGAAACACTGGAATTCCTTAAAAGAAACAGGGAGAACATTGATTCGGTTCTAGCAAGCCAATCGTTCTGCGTTTTAGACAAAGGCACATACCTTTACAACCATGCCGAGGAATTCGGCATCAGGAATCCCGATCATCATCTGTATTGGGAGACAGACGGCAACGATTATCCGGAGAGATTCAGAAGGTATGAGGAATTTTGTAGTCTAGCCCTGTCTTTGGGGCTTCCGGAGACATCGGGCGTACTAAGGTTGAAACCCGACAAATGGGCGCTCTTGGGGGATTATTACCTTTTCAAGAAAGACTATCCCATGGCCAAAGAGTGCTTTCTTAAATCTATGGAAAGAGAATCCAGCAACAATACGGTCTCTGCGAAATTAGAGCTATGCGTCAAAGATCCGGAGGGAGCTCCTGGCGCTGCCCAGCGGGCTGAACTGCAGATCTACCCGGCAGAAGTTGCCGGAGAGCTTAGCGGGATGCAACAGAAAATCAGGGATGCGCTTAGTCGCTTTGGCCTGGCGGGGAAATTACGCAACTTCCTTGCAATGGAAAAAGAGAAACAGGAGCGCAGGGAAGAATTGGAATCCCATCCTTACTGGTTGACCATTGATCCCGCAAATTTTTGCACCCTTAGGTGCCCTTTTTGCCCTACCGGACAGAATCGCGGCTCTAGGGAAAAAACCAAGCTTTCCTTCGATAGTTTTGAAAAGATAATAGATGAGCTAGGCCCGTATTTAATCCATATAGATTTCTGCAACTGGGGGGAGCCCCTTTTGAATAAAGACATCTATAAGATGATAAGATGCGCCAAGGGGTATGGTATCGACACAAAGATAGACTCAAACCTTAACGTTTTCAGCGAAGAGGACGCCGAGGACATCGTATCATCGGGGCTGGATAAGATAATCGTCTCGATTGACGGGGCAACTCAGGGGTCATATTCGAAATACAGGATAGGAGGGGATTTTAACGTCGCGTTAAATAACCTCAGGTTATTGATTGAGAAAAAAAGAGAGCTCCGCAAAGCAAATCCGTATATCTGCTGGCAGTTTCTTGTCTTCAGGCACAATGAGCACGAGACCGAAAAAGCGAAATCCATAGGCAGGGACCTGGGGGTTGACGACGTATCGATCACCAAGGCGTTTATCGGTAATAAAGATTGGATACCACTTAATGAGCACTACAGTCATTACAAAAATAGCGAGATTGGCGATGACCAGTATACCTCCGGCTATTTCAAGTCTGCCAACGAAGAATTCTGTAATTGGCCGTGGGAAGCAATAGTAATAAATTCCAACGGATCCGTTTCGCCATGCTGTTCTGTTGAAGACGAAAAATACGATTTCGCAAACATACTGAAGCAGCCGTTTAAAGAACTCTGGAATAACGAAAAGTATATCAGGGCAAGAAGGTTTATCGGCAAGAGAGGCGGATGCGGTAGAGATAACGCAAATATATGCCACGGATGCAGGCACTCAGGACTAATCAATATAGATATACTTTCTTGCCACTCGTTATTTAATCGCGATGATAATAAATAAAGGACACGCCGTTTATCTAAATAACCCCGGTTTTGATACAGAAGCAATATTATGAAAATCGCACTTATTCAATGCCCGGTATGGGGCACCTATGATCCGCCGCTCGCCTTAGCCCAGCTTTCCGCCTGTCTGAAGAAAGACGGACATGAGATATGCGCTCTGGATTTGAATATCGAGCTATATCTTAGCCGCCAGGAAAATTATAAGAATACCTGGGCCTGGGAACAATCTCTTTTTTGGTACAATCAGGAGTGCGTATCAAAATTTCTTGCCGATAACAAAGACACAATAAATAAATACGTAGAACAGATTGTTGACGGCGGATATGGCGTGGTTTGTTTTTCTGTAACGGCAGCTTCAAAACTGTCCAGTCTGGAATTAGCGCGGTCAATCAAGAAACGCAACAAGGGTATCATTATAATATTCGGAGGTACCCTATTTTTTGACAGGAATTTTATAAAAGTAATATTAAGCGACGCATCCGTAGATATCGTAGCATGCGGAGAAGGAGAAGTAACATTATCTGAATTGGCAAGGCTCATAGAAAATAAAGAACACTTAGATGCCTGCCGCGGGATAGCTTTTAAAAATAAAGGCATACGGGTTAACCCCGAACGGCCTTTAATCGGAGATTTGGATGATCTACCGTTTCTGGATTTTTCCCAATTGCCGCTATCCAACTATGACGATAAAGGCCACGTCGCATTTCTATCCAGTCGCGGTTGTTGGCAACAATGCGTATTCTGCAGTTCCCGGACATTCTGGGCCGGCTACCGCAGGATGAGCGCTAAGAGGATTTTTGATGAAATACACTTCCACTATAAAAATAATGACGAGGTTAGGCATATTGACTTCTTGGATTTGATGTTTAACGGAGATATAGAAGAGCTTAATTCATTCTGCGACCTGATGATTGGTTCTGAGTTAAAGGGGAGGATATGTTGGGCAGCTAATGCTATTATCAGGCCCGAGATGACCCCTGCGTTATTAAACAAGATGAAGGCGGCAGGCTGTAAGCATCTCATCTATGGCATCGAATCAGGGTCGCAGAAGGTATTGAATTTAATGAAAAAACGATACAGGATAGAAGATGCCGATATCGTAATCAAGGCTACCCATGAGGCCGGCATAGTAGTGACCGCTAATTTTATGTTTGGTTTCCCCGGAGAGAGCGAAGAAGATTTCGGGCAGACGCTTGGTTTTCTCAAGAGAAATGCCAGGTATCTGGATAGGGCTTATCCCAGCCGCACCTTTTGCGCCCTGGAGGAAGACAGTTATTTACACGCGCATTTAGAAGAATTCGGTATCAAGCCCAATCCGCCCAATCATTTATATTGGGAGTCGCTCGACAGCCAAAATACCTACCCCGAGCGACTGAGGCGATGCGAGGAATTCTGCAATCTCGCATCTTCCTTGGGGATCGAAGTAGCCAGCGGCGTACAGACATCCGTAGAGCTAGACCGCTGGTTTAATCTGCTGCATTACTACGAACAGAAAAAAGACATAAAGAACATGCTTCAGTGCTGCCTGAACTATTATAAATCAGAGCCCGATAACGAGTTCGTTGTGGGAAAAATTGAAAAATATTTTTATGGATTACAAGAAGAAGAAAGAGAAAAAATTCTCGGAGCGAGGTTATTCTCCGAATTGCAGATAGTTGTCAATAAGATAGGCTCCAAATGTTCTGCCCTCGCCTTAGTGTCAAATCAACAGGTAGAAAAGATTGGCAGAGAAAAAAGCTTTGCTTTAGCGATAGCCGAACAGCGGGACAATAAACAGCTCACCGAGACGGAATATCATAATAATGAGAGTAGCCTTAATTCCTGGCCAAGGGTTTTGTTCATTCAAGCCTCCGGACCATGCAATTCAAGTTGCGTATTTTGCTCCCGCGGCGATAATTACAAGATGTTTGACTTGGAGGAATTTAAGAAAGGTTTTGTTGAAAATTTCTACTTTTTGTTTTATATAGCGGAAAAGATTGTTTTAACGGGTTCAGGCGAATTTCTTCTTTTGCCCGAGGCAGAAAAAATATTGGATTATTTCGATGAAAATTTTCCGCATATAGAGAAGATGTTTGCGACCAACGGCTCGGGTCTCCTCCCCAGCATAGCTAAAAAAATCGTAGATAGTAAAAGCAGGTATACAATTCATTTTTCTTTACACGCTTCCAATCACAAGCTGCACAAAACCCTTACCCGGATGGATAATTTTTATAAGATATTAGGTCAATTGAAGTATTTACTTGATATCAGGAAAGACAAGGAGAGGCCAGCCGTCCACCTTACCTTTGTAGCTACAACCTTGAACATCGAGGACCTTCCTAACTTCGTCAGGTTGGCTTCCAACCTGGGAGTCGATAAGGTCGTATGTTATTATAACTATATATATGTACCTGCCCAGAAGTATCTCTCATGTTTTTTTAAACAGGATATTACCAACAGCGTGCTGGATGAAGCCGAAGATTTAGCAAGGAGTCTAAAGGTACAACTTGAGCTCCCCCCCAGGTTTAAACAGAAGGAATATCCCAAATTAGATATCTGCCGCGAGCCGTGGACGCAGGTAATGTTTGATATCGACGGTAATGTTTTGCCATGTGATGCCTCGGAAGACTTCCGAGGCAATCTCAAAAATGCCAAACATTTCCATGAGATTTGGAACGGGCAGCATTACCGCAGGTTAAGGGAGTCTTTAATTAATGGCACCAGCGATTGTTTTAAGTATTGTTTTAGGGCAAATCCGGCGGCGGTTAATGATTTTCGCTCCCATGTCATACGTAGAGGCAGGGAGGCGTCAGAAATAGATGTTTATTGGGGGGATAACTTTTAGTGGTCGAAAATAGCGTTCCTTTACGGTTTACCTGGGATATCCATTATAAGTGCAATTTCCGCTGTCCTTACTGCTGGTTTTATAAAAAATGGATAAGCGAAGGCAGGCGGTATCTTCTTCTTTCCCCCGACGAATGGCTTAAGCACTGGTTAAAGGTTCGCAATCGCTATGGAGAAGCAGATATCGCTATTACCGGCGGGGAACCGTTTCTTTATCCGAATTTTATCGAGATAATAAAAATACTGTCTTTGATACACAGGATAAAGATTACCACGAATATGTCAGGTGATATCGATACCTTTGTTAAGCAGATAGCCCCCAGCAGAGTAACGTTAGACCTGAATTTCCATCCGCTCTTTTCTGAAATAGGAAGTTTTATAGAAAAGACCCTTCTTTTAAAAAAGGCGGGTTTCCGGGCCGGCGTATGTTATTTGGCCTATCCTCCTCAAATGGGGCAGATAGATATTTTTAGAAGGCGTTTTGAGGAAGCGGGGATTAACTTTGCCCTTGCCGCTTTCTGGGGTGAATTTGAAGGCAAGAGATACCCGCAGAGCTACACTCCACAGGAGTTGGATTTTATACGTCCGTTTTTAGGAGACATCGACAGGATTGTTTATCATCTGGGCGCCGAAACCCCCCGCGGAAAACTCTGCAATGCGGGGTATACCTACGCAATTGTTCAAGGGGATGGTTATGTAGTAAGATGCGGTCAGTTAGCAGATAAGTTCATAGGAAATATTACGGATGAAGATTTTAATCTCTTTGATTCGCCAAAGGCCTGCGAAGCGGAGTTTTGCCCGTGCAATGAATACGTTAATTTAATCTAAAGAAAACTCGAGCCCCGGGTAGCCATCATGAATGAGACGTCTAAGTATTTCAGAAAAAACATATTTCCCAAGAGGGTATTTTTAAACTGGGAGGTTACTCATCAGTGCAATTATAATTGTTTGTACTGTTCAATTCATAAGCCATTAACGACTGAATCTCTGCCCCGCCTGTCTATGGGAAAAATGAAGGAGATAAGCTGCGGGATATATGAGAGCTACGGAAGTTGTCATATAAGATTTTCAGGAGGGGAGCCTTTTGTTTGCCCGGATTTTATCCAGTTTCTTCGGGTGCTTTCAGAGTATCATACCCTGGAAGTCTCGACCAATCTCTCTGCGGATGTAAATAATTTAAAGGAACGACTGTGTCCGGAGGGCCTGCTTTTATCAAGCAGTTTTCATCCGCAGTTCATTGATATCCACGAATTTCTAAAGAAGGTCCTATTTTTAAAAAATAGCGGGTTCGATATTTCGGTTACCTTTGTAGCATATCCTCCATTTTTGGCGCAACTAAAATATTATAGAGAGACCATAGAGAATAATGGAATACAATTCATCATTCAGCTTTTTAGCGGCGCATTCAACGGCCTAAGGTATCCGGAGTCATATACAGATGAGGAAAAAATGTTACTTAAAGAGCAGGCCGGCCTTTCTTTGCACAAAGATGCTAATAAGCAGATATACGAATCAAAGATGGATATCGGGAGAATCCACGCTCGCATTTGCCGCATGGGCCAGATGTATGCCAAGATCGACAATAATGGCGATGTATTCCGCTGTTGCGCATCAGGTAGCCCCAAATTGGGTAATATATTTAATGGTGGCTTGCAATTGTTGGATAAACCCCAGGCGTGCGAAATTAACCCTTGCCCGTGTTGGAAGGCTATGATAGTAGGAGAAGAAGAGGTCTGGCTTAAGAATTGGGAATATCAAAAGCATCGGAAAGAAGGTAATTCCATTGAGGGAGGTGGTAACTTGGAGTCGTCTCTTAATATCAAGGAGACCATCCCGAGAGAATCAATTCCTCCCCACCGCGTATTTTTTACTTGGGATATCCATTATAGATGCAACTACAGGTGCACATATTGTAATGCCCCAAAGCCGGGGCAGGGAGGCTTTATTGAGGCGCGATACCTGCCGATTGATAAATGGTTAGCTATTTGGGGAGATATTTATGAAAGGTACGGCAGGTGCCAGATACAGTTATCGGGAGGCGAGCCGTTTATTTATCCCGGAGCCATGGATTTAGTAATACAGCTTTCTAAAATACATACCTTGGAATTTTCAACTAACTTTTATTGGGACATCGAGCCTTTTATACAAAATGTTAGTCCGGACAGAGCGCGGATAGGCGTAAGTTTTCATCCCGAATTTGCTGATTTCGGTTCATTCTTAGACAAAGCCTTAAGGTTAAAAAGAAACGGGTTTGAAGTGTGGGTAAATTACGTAGCTTATCCCGCCTTACTAAAAGACATGCCGGGATATAAACTTGAAATAGAGAGAGCGGGGATGCATTTTTCAATTTTGCCGTTCACGGGGCAATTTGAAGGGAGGGTATTTCCCGGGGGATATACTGAGCGCGAAATGATGGTTATAAATGAGGGGTATGTGGCGGCCGACGAAGTCAATAAAAAAACAATAGATTGGAATATGGGTGAACAAAAGAACAAGACCAAAGGAAAATTATGCCGCATGGGGCAAATGTACGGAAAGATCCGTCCTAATGGATTGGTGCATAGGTGTTGCGGCACCCCGGCTAGTGAGTTGGGCAACATAATCGATGGGACGTTTAAGTTATCGGAGGAACCCCTGGCTTGTGAGTCAGAGCAGTGTCCTTGCTGGCGATGTATGCTTGTATCGGATGAAGGGCAGTGGTCAACCCATTGGGTTATACCTCATAAGCGCTAGGATATTAATGGAAAAACTGAATAACAAACGGATTACATTCTCTTGGGATATACATTATGCCTGTAATTATCGTTGTCCGTATTGTTGGTATGCGGCGGACGGGACGTTTTTAAAAAATAAAAATAAATACCTACCATTTAAAAAGCTGATAGATATCTGGACCGACATGCATAGAAAACACGGTTCCTTATGGATTGATATAATCGGAGGCGAGCCGTTTATCTATCCTGATTTTAACGAGATAATCAGAGAGCTTTCCAAAATGCATTTCATAGAGATTACCTCTAATCTGTCAACTGATCTATCAAGCTCTCTAGGCGGGATAAACCCCGAAATGGTGCGCATCGCAGGGACGCTGCACCCCCTATTCGCAGACCTGCGCGTTTTTATCAGGAACTTACTGGCGCTTAAAGAGCATGGGATAAAAACCTTTGCGCTCTATTTGGCATATCCGCCTCAAATCCCTCTCATTCCGTATTACAGGGAGAAATTCGCTTATTGCGGGATAGACTTCTCGGTAATAACCTTCTGGGGGGAATATAGGGGTGTCAGGTATCCTGAAGGATACAGCCAGGAAGAAATAAATATTATCGAGCCTTTTTTGGGAGAGCGAGGGGAGGAAAAATATCAATTGCGTCCTAAAGAGGTAAAGAGAAAAATATGCCGTGCCGGGCAAATTTACGTAAATCTAAAAGCCGACGGGTCTGCGTATAGATGTGGTTCCCATAAATCCCAATCATTGGGGAACCTGTTTGCGGGTAACTTTCAGTTGCTGGATAAGCCCATGCCGTGCGATTCAGACTTTTGTCCCTGCAATGAATGGGCCGGCTTGTTAGTCGAGACGTGATGCGAGGTTAATCAAAGGACAGACTGAATGAGTAAAATGCTAAGCGGACTTGGAAGGGTCTTTGTGATCCTGACCGATGAACAAAATAAAATCTTGAGGCGCTCCGTTCTTATTGTGGATAACGGTTATTACCCGCAGGAGCACCTGCGCAGCGTTGTAGCGGAAACACAGAGGCGCATTCCGGCTTCCGAGGTCGCAATCCTTTCTTTTGAACATAGAAGAGGCTATCTTCAAGAAAATTTTCCAGATATCAAAGCTGTCTTTCCGGGAAAATGGATTAGGCCGCAAAGATATAGTTTAGCCATTAAGTTGTTAATCCTAAGCAGAAGGGGTTACGATTTTGTGGTTGTAATGTCTTTGGACAAGACGCCGATAATAGTTGCGTTATTGTTCATGAATGCACAGCTCTTTTTATATAATAGATGGAACGAATGGTATCTTTTGAGATTCAGGAACCCTTGGGAGTTTTTAACATTCAGGGAAGGACAGGATATAGCTAAATATAGATCTCGAAACAGCCGGTTTATAAATTTATTTTTATTTATACCCAGACTCATTCTTCATGTTCTCGTATTCATATATTTAGCATCCTATAGTTTATTTCTTCTCTTTTATAGACTTTACAATATTATTAAAATCAGGTTATTGAAGAAATAGAACAAGAGAAGCGACTATGGAAACCGATGTCCGGCAGTTTAGCTCCGATAAAATATTAAAGCATCTGGATCGCGTTAATGAATGGCTCGAGGGACTTAATCCCCCGCCGGTTACCGTTGAGCTGGACATGACAAATTTATGCAACCATAAGTGCCCCGAGTGCGTAGTTAACTATTTCAGAGTCGCCGATAAAAGCGCGCTTTCAGGCGTTACCGCTAAATCCATCATTAGACAATTAGCGAGAGCCAAGGTGAGGGGGTTGATATTCACGGGAGGCGGAGAGCCGCTTTGCAACCCCCATACCTTATCGGCCGTGGAATTGGCGAAGGCTAGCGGGTTAGACGTAGGCTTTATCACCAACGGCGCGCTCTTAAATCAAAAGATAGCAGGGGCTTTATTAGAGAGCTGCACTTGGATTAGGGTATCTCTGGATGCCGGCTCGCCGCGGGCGTTCCAGTCTACCCACGGCATGAATGATAGTGAGTTCCGTAAGGTCGTTGATAATATCGGGGTTTTGACAGGTCTCAAGAGAAAAATGAAAAACAGATGCACCGTAGGCGTCGGTTTTCTTACCTGTGATTATACGACTACCGATATGGAGAAGGCGGCGGCATTGAGTAAAAGGATGGGCGTTGATTACCTGCAGTTTAGGCCGATGCAGATCCATAGAGGTGGAAAATTTGGGTATCATTGGTTAGACGTGCAGGCCAATATAAAAAAGTGCCTAAGATATTCCGGAAATGGTTTCCAGGTGCTTTATTCCAAACACAAATATGATATGGCCCACGACCCGCGTTTCGGCAGGCATTATCGGAAATGTTACGGGCATCAATTCGCGACGGTAGTAGCTGCGGATGCCAAGATGTATCTTTGTTGCCACACCCGCGGATACAAAAAATACTGTATCGGAGACCTGAAAAAAGATTCTTTTAAGAAAATCTGGAATTCCAAGAGGAGAAAAACGGTAGCCAAAAGGATTGATTTTAAGGACTGCATTCCTTTATGCCGCGATAATACTTTTAATCAGATACTGTGGAATATAAAACAAAACAGGGAGCACGTGAATTTTCTATAGCAATCTCATGAAACGGCATAGTAACCCAGGAAATAAATTCTTGGTTATCAAGACAGTATCGGGTTATGTATTAAAAGGGTTTATTAGCGCAGCAGTTTTTTTAATAATTTTAGAAGCGGCACTGCAGATAACCGGGACAGCATATCTAAGATTAAAATATACAATTAAAAACCCGGAAGCGCTAAAGGACGATTCTTTACGCATAATGTTTATAGGGGATTCCTGGACGCAGGGGGCTGACGCAGCCCCGGGGCCGGGATATGTAATGCTGGTGACGCAAGAATTGAACCGCCTTTACCCTGTTAAAAGCATCCAGGTATATAATTTTGCCTTAGGCAGCACGAATTCATCGCAGGCAATACATCAGTTTTTAGACAACTATCGCAATATAAAACCCGATATATTGGTGGTTTTGACAGGGGCAAATAACGGATGGAATACCCAAGATATTATAACCGCCCGCAAGCGCATTAGAAACGGGATAATTAATTATAATGAGCTGGAAAACACTAGTTTTGCCGAACAGTCCGCCAACTTTTTTAAAAAATTGAAGATCGCAAAGTTATATAACTTGATTTCGTACAATATATTTTATAAATCCCAGGAAATCAAGATTCCCCTGCCCGACAATGAATACCTTCTTGGTTACCATAAAATTTTTAATGCTACCAGGGATCCAGAAAAAGCAAGATTATATTTAATAAATAACTATAAGGAAAATACGACTGATTACAATGATCTTTATAAAGCAACGCGGCATTCCTTTGGAGGCGACATAGAAAAAACCTTAAATTATTTAAAAAATAAAAACATGCTCAAACTTAATTTGATTAGCGAGAAAATAGATATAAAGAAGGATAGAACCAGTCGGTCTCTTCATTTGAAAATCCTGGAAGAGAATCTGACGGATTTGAAAGACCTGTGCGACCAGGAAGGCATAATAATGGTTGTAGAGAATTATCCTTATAATAGTATGCAGTTTAGAGCTGTCAACGATGCCCTCGGCAGAATATCTTCAAGGATAAATGCAGTCTATGTAAATCATTACGGGTATTTCAAGGATAAAGTTGGCTATGAAGAATGGGATAAGGTTATGACTAAGTCGCACGTTAATTATAAAGGTCACGAGTATATGGCGGACAATCTGGTTGAGATATTGAGCGCTGCTATTGCTACTCAAGAGAGAAGCAAAAAAGATAGGGAGAATATGAATTCTGAAAAATGAAACGCGGCCCCCTGAACAATAGATTGCATGCGGCTTGGGAGATTTTTTATAGGTGTAATTATAGGTGTCCCTATTGTTTTTTCTACGAGAGTTGGGCAGACCGCAGGATAAGCTATAAGCATGTACCAGCTGAGAAATGGATTGAATGCTGGGACAGAGTTTATGATAGATACGGGAGTGTAAATATCTGTATATCCGGCGGAGAGCCGTTTATCTATCCCGGCTTTATGAAGATAGTCGCCGAGCTGTCCAAGAGACACGCGCTGACGATTGTGACCAATTTATCATGGGAAACCGAGATATTTGTTAATACAGTATTTCCTCAAAGAGTGGCTATTCATCCGAGTTTGCACCCCTTGTTTGCCGATTTAGGAATTTTTAAGAGTAAATTAAGACGCTTAAGAGAGAAGGGATTTGATGCTACGCCGACATGCGTAGGCTATCCTCCCCTATTGAAAAAAGCCTTAGATATTAAGAAAGAATTAGAAAACGATAGATTTGGCTTGGTGGTTTCTCCGTTTTCTGGGGTGTACAATGGGATTCTGTATCCCCAGGGATATACTGATGAGGAGAGGCGTCTTGTAGGCATGCTCTCTGCAGATGACCCTAAGATGAAAAAATACCAGTTGGAAAAAGCTCCTACTAAAGGCAAATTGTGCAGTGCCGGGCAGGCATATATAAGGGTTCATCCGGATGGTGACATTTTCCGTTGTGCGCATGCTATTAAACCGATGGGCAATATTCTAACTGATGATTTTAGCCTTTTGAAAGAACCGCAACCTTGTGAAGCGAATTCCTGTGAATGCGGGAATGAGCTGGTACACATTATCGACGATAAAACGACTAAATCAGAGAACATTTTAAGCGTTGACTCCTCATTTGTCAGGAAAGAACTAATAGTCGGTGGATACCCCTATCGTTTGCGCGTGGAAATATCTAATGCCTGCAATTTAAGATGTACGTCTTCAAAAGAGGCTTTCAGCAGATGTCCGCAGTGGGAGATTAACAATGCGGCTCCTGTTTTGATGTCATTTGATTTTTTTAAAAAGATTGCGGATGAGACTGGACGGTATCTTACCCATGCCGAACTTTATAATTACGGCGAGCCTTTCATGAATCCCCGCGCCGTTGATATGATACGTTACCTTAAGCAGATAAATCCAGAGGTTATTATTGAGATGCATACGAACGGGCATTATTTTAAGACTGAGAAGAAAAGAGAAGATATTATCAATTCAGGTTTAGATATTTTGTCGTTTTCTGTAGACGGTATCACCCAAGAGGTATATGAGAAGTATCGTATCGGCGGGGATTTAGAGACGGTGCTTAGAGCTATCAGGGGAATCTGCGCTTTGAAAAAATCGATGAATATGCTGAAACCAAGGGTGATTTTTCAATTTATCGTATTTGAGCATAACTTCCATGAAGCGCCGAAGGTCGAAGAATTTGCCAAAGAGTTAGGGGCGGATGAGGTGGCTTTAAAGACCGATATCTTTAACCTCAGGCCCGAATTGAAGATTTCGCACGCGGATATCTATAGCGCCGTCGTCGGCCTTCAAAGCAAGGATAGCAGAGACAATTTTTTTAAGAAGGACGAAGATGCCGGCCGTCAGTTTTGCGATTTTCCTTGGGTTTATCCGACTATTCTTGCGGACGGCCGGGTAGTTATCTGTTGCCGGGATGGGCGTTATGAAAGTCTTGTCGGGGCAATCGGGGGTAGAACTTTAATCCAGGTATGGAATAACGAGGCAGCCCAGGAATTCCGCAGGAGATTCTTGGAAGAAGATACCAAACCCTACCCCTGTTCTCTATGCGAATGTAGGCCGAAAAATAATAGTATCACTGTGGGTGAAAAATGCAGTTGCCGGAATTGAATTACAAATTTAAACGATAATGAGGTCCGGGCAATCAGAAAACAAGGCGCTTAACGAAAAAGAATATGTTGCCCGAAAAGACATTCTGCAATCCGGTCCTAGCAACATAATTTTATGCTCAACTTATAAATGTAATATGAGTTGTATTTTTTGCTTGGGGAGAGGTCAAGACCCCGATTTCAACTGCGATATTTATAAAAAAATTTTCGAAAATAAATTACGCCGGTTTTTAGAAAATGCTACGGATATCTGTTTTACGGGATGGGGAGAATTCCTATTATGGCCCGGGGCAGCGGACTTCTTAGGTTATCTTAACGAGCATTTCCCCGAAGCAAACAAGATTCTTACCACTAACGGCACCCCCTTGTCGGAAGCCATGGCGAGCAAGATGATAATCGGAAATTATACGGTACAGGTCTCCTTACATACATCTGATGCGCTTATCCATAGGTCGCTTACGCAGTCTGATTTTTTTGAGCAGATTGTCATGAATCTGGACAATTTGATTCTGCTAAGAAACGAGAACAGTTGCCATTCAAAATTATGGATAGTCTTGATGTTCCTTGTAACCTCATTAAATATTGAAAATTTACCTGATTTTGTGGATTTTGCAGGATTGCGCGGGGTAAACGAGGTATTTTGTAACTATATAACTATTTTTTTGCCTGAGCAGATTGGGTTGTCATGTTTTTTCTCGCCCCAGAACACTAACCGGATATTTGATGAAGCGCAAAAGAGGGCTCAAAGATATAATATGCGTTTAAATCTGCCTCCTCGGTTTGGCCTAACAGACGGCATGCAGCGAGAAAGCGTATGCCAAGACCCCTGGAACACTGTTTTTATAGACGGGTTAGGGAATATCCACCCCTGCTGTTTTTCCGGCAGACCTATAGGCAATATTAACATGGATGATTTTGGGGCGATATGGAATGGAGAAAATTACAGGGAATTGCGCAATTGTTTAACCGAGAATAGGTCACATGAAAGATGTAAAAATTGCTATAAGTTTTCTCCGGTAAACGTTAACGATATAAAGTCACACGTTACCTTTCGCGACATTCGCGCCAAAGAAGATATTTTTAGAAGATTAAACCTAGAAGCTTAATTTTAATATAAGAGTTAAAGTTGAAAAAGGCACCCCCCATAGATTTATATAAGATGCTTAATGGCAGAGAGATAAAATTTGATTGTTGTTATTTCAATGGTGCCAAGCCATGTCAATTCAGCTCCGTATGTAATAGTTGCGATTCCTATCGCCCAATGGGGAAAAGAATACTGGTTATAAAACTAGCTTCTGCGGGAGATGTTTTAAGGACTACAGCTTTATTGCCTGCTTTAAAAGTGAAATTCCCGGACAGTTATGTAACCTGGCTTACTAAAGAACCTGCCAATGAGCTATTAGAATTAAGCCCTTATATAGACCGTATCCTTACATACGGGTTAGAATCCGCAACTTTGCTACAGGTTGAAAGCTTCGATCTGGTTATTTCTTTGGATAAGGCTTCCGAGGCAGCCTCTCTGGCCGAACTAGTTAAAGCGGCAGCGAAGTGCGGATACGGCTTAAATGAAAAAGGGAAAATCTACCCTTTTAACAAAAAAGCCGAATACTCTTTCCTGCTTGGTTTAGATAATGAATTGAAGTTTTCCATCAATAAAAAAACTTATCAGGAGATTATGTTTGAGGCGGTCGGGTTGCCTTATAATAATGAACGATACGAATTAAGACTAGGCCCCCGGGAATTAGATTTTGCAGCGGAATTTTTTAAAAGACAAAATCTCAGTAGCAGCGATTTTATAATTGGGATAAATACAGGGGCAGGGAAAATCTTCGCCAATAAAAGTTTGAAGCCGGCGAGGATAGTCGAATTAATAGGCTTGCTATATGAACGGTTGAATACGAATATAAAGATATTATTATTAGGGGGCCCCCTTGAAAAAGATATTAATGGAACCATATTAAAAAAATTGACAGATCATAAAATAATAGATAGCGGTCATGAAAATACTATCCGTGAATTCTGCTCTTTGGTTAATCTTTGTTCCGCCGTTATCAGCGCTGATACCCTGGCGTTGCATATAGCCGTCGCCCTTAATAAGGCAGCCATAGCGTTGTTCGGTCCTACCTGCCCCCAAGAGATAGACCTCTATAACCGCGGCCGCAAAATAATTACAAAATCAGAATGCGCCCCTTGCTATAAGAATATATGCGATAAGAACGTCACATGCATGGACAGGATAGACCTTAATGAAGTTGTGGGAGCGATAAAAGAGTTGGAGCCGATTTGTTCTAAAGGCCATGAGAGATATTGAGATATCAGTGGTTATGCCGGTAAAAAACGGAGAAAAGCGCCTCGCAACGGTATTGGACTCCGTATTTGCTCAGGAGATTGATGTCGGATTTGAGGTTATCATTGTGGATTCGGGATCAAATGATACCAGCCTAGAGATAATAAAAAAATATCCGGTTGAGGTCTACCATATTCCCGAGCATAAATTCAACCATGGGCTTACGCGTAATTATCTTATATCCAAAAGCCGAGGGGAGTTTATAGTTTTGCTTACCCAGGATGCCGTACCCCGCGATAATTATTGGATGAAAAAGCTCGTAGATGAACTAAAACAGGATAGCATGGTAGCCGGGGTTTATTCCAGACAGATTCCTCACCGCGATGCGAGCATAATTACCCGCATGAGGTCGCAAAGATTTTATGCAGCTTCCGGGGAGAGAAGAGAGAGTTGTATTAGAACGCGGGGGGATTACGACAATCTATCTGCGAACCAAAAACACAAATTCTGTAACTTTGAAAACGTCTCTTCCTGCATCAGGAAAGCAGTCTGGAAAAAGTATCCCTTTCCCAAAACAGACTTTGCCGAAGACCTGCTCTGGTCAAAAACAGTTTTAGAAAACGGCTTTAAGGTTATCTATAAGCCGGAATCCGTGGTTTATCATTCACACGATTTTTCAGCATGGGGATGGTATAGAAGGAATCTTATAAATTATAGCGCCCTCCACGCAATTTTTGGGATGAATACAGCAGAGAGTTTGCGTAAATTGCCAAAAATATTTTTCTTTTATGCACTAAGAGATTTATGCCAGCTTATTAAGGAAGGAGGGTGCCCCAGGAATATCATTTCAAATATCCACCTAATTCCTATTTTTTCCTTCACGGGGGTACTAGGGCAGCACTTAGGTATAAAAAATTCTAAGCGTCGAAGGTGACTCTCGTATGAAGATATTGCAGGTAGTACATAGTTTGCCTTTTCTAACTCAGGCGGGCACGGAGATATATGCATACGAGCTGTCTCTGCGCCTGGCCGGAAAGCACGAAGTTTATTTATTCTCCAGAAAATCTGATATCAGGCAAGAGGAGTACCTGGTTACAGATAAGAAACACAATCAGGTGAGCATCTGTCTGCTGAATAATACGTTTAGAGAATGCACGTCATTCGAATATTATTATGCCAATAAGAAGATAGACATTCAATTTGCGCTTTTTCTCGATAAGGTCAAACCAGATATAGTGCATATTCACCACCTTATATTTTTATCGGTGGGCATGATACAGGAAATAAATAAAAGGAAGATACCCGTTGTTTTTACGCTACACGATTATTGGCTCATGTGTCCGGGCTGGCACCTTTTAAAAAAAGACTGCCGTCCATGCACAAAGGCTCAATATGGAAAGTTCGATGAGGAATGCATAATTTGTTTAAATGATTTACTTGCTGTCAAAAAAACAGCCAAGAGGACCTATCTTATTATTAGAAGTATTACCCCGAAGTTTCTTTCCGATTATCTCAGAAGAAAATACTTTCAATTCATACCAAGGATGCCTGGCGATAACGCCGCCTTGATTAGGCTCGAGGAACGGCGCCACAAAATTCGCGGTCTCTTGGATAGGATAGACATGTTTATCGTTCCTTCGAGGTACGCAAGGGATAGATTTATGGAGTTTGGCATTTCGCAGAGAAGAATGAGAATATTGTCCTCCGGAGTGGATGCCGGACTGTTTGAGGTAACAGATAAAATTCCTAGCAGGAAACTCAGGTTTGGTTTTATCGGTACTCTCCTGCCGGCAAAAGGGATTCATGTTTTACTTGAGGCTTTCCATAAAGTTAAAGGCGAGGCAGAATTGAAGATTTACGGGAAGTTAAAACAATATATCGGCTTTGAATATTATTTACCGTATTTAAAAAGAATAGCAAAGGATAAGAGAATAAGGTTTATGGGAGAATTTAAGCATGCAGAGTCCCAAAAAATTTTTAAAGAATTGGATGTATTAGCGGTTCCTTCCATCTGGAATGAAAATGCACCCCTGGTTATACAGGAAGCCTTTGCTTCCAAGACTCCCGTGATTGCGTCTAGAATCGGCGGAATACCCGAATTGGTTTCTGACGGCGTGGATGGGATATTGTTTCAACCCGGAGATATAGAAGGCCTCTATCATAAAATGCAATTATTGGTGTCTCAGCCGGATATAATAGATAAGCTAAAGAGAAACATATCGCAGGTAAAGAACATATCTGACCACGCGAAAGAGATAGAAGAAATTTACAGCGGTTTATTAACTGCCAAGAGTTATTTATCATAAAGCCATTCAATTTAGATTAAAGATGCCGTTAACCCTCAGTTTTTCAAGATGCGAAATAAAACAGTAGTTGCTATCCTGCTATCATTATTTTTGTTCCATGCCGTCTGTAATTATTTTTGGATAAAAAAAGATTACTTTTCTTTTTCTCCCGAAAAATTTACGACGCTTTCTTTTGAACACGAACTATACCTCCGATTGCAAAAAAAGACAGACAATTTAAAAAACTTTTTGAATAAATGTAAAGGCATAATAGAATTTACTTTTGAGGCTAAGCGCTCCCAATTCAAAATTATTCCTCTCTACACGGCGGTCTTTAACTATTATTTTGGGGAGAATATCACTAACGCCGTTTTTTCCAATATCCCCTTTCTTTTGCTTGCTATCTTATTTGTTTTTTTATTAGGCAGAGACCTTTTTTCAAGGGAAGCCGGTTTATTGGCAAGTTTTATAATTTCTTTTTATCCGAGTTTTTTCGGAGCCTCACGCGGCTACGGAGTTGATTTTGCCGAGATAGCCATAGTGGCAATGACATTTTATTTTTTGGTAAAAGCAGCTAATTCTGTAACGATGAAGGATTTAGCCACCTTCGTCGTTATGTTTTCGGTCGCTGTTCTTGTTACCCCACGGGCAGCAGTTTTTTTAATAGGCCCGCTATTTTATTTAATATATAAAGTCATACAAAAAAAATCCTCCATGCATATTTTGAAAATTCTGGTTGTTTTTGTTTTCCCGCTGATAATCACATCCCTATGGTGGTTCCCCAGGAAGGATCTATGGTGGTGCGTGGCTCCTCAAGTCTATATTTCACGCCTATCAGGACTTTTTAAACTACCGTTGGCGGATACCTTTTCTTATGTCGTAAAGAATTATTTTATTAGAGCAGCAGGGCATATCTCGCTGCTATTCACTTTGGCTTTTATTGTTGCTTTGCTTTTTTTTGCAATGATGAAAATGCGCCGCAGAGCAATCTTGACCATATTTTTGTTAACCCCCTGCCTCGTTCTGCCGTTTTTTATTAATAATTTTAACAGATACTTTTTCCCGCTTTTTATCGGATTCGCCTTGGTGACTGCAGCGTGGTTAGCGGGGATAAAAAGGCGGGCCGTGAAATATGCTTCTATTTTTTTGATAATTTTGCTATCTACCTTGCAATTTTTTGACTTATCTTTTGGAAGCCATTTCCTTCCTTACCCGCTCAGAAAGGCCAATAAGGCGGTAGAAGATTCCATACCTGAATATGAAGACTGGGCCCGTCCTCCAGATTTCTACGATGAAGGGATAGCTGCGCAGCGCTTCTTTGATAACGTATACGCCTATAAAGAAGGTAACCTTCAGGATACAAGAGTTCTTTTAACGGGGAGGTGTTTTGACATCAAAAGAGGGGTATTCGAGTATGTATTTTTTGTTAGGTCTAACAGGGATATGATTAAAAGCTTATCTATCTGTAGTGTGCCTGATTATGAAGATTATGATTTCCTGATTGTGATGACATATAGGCCGCAGAGCGATGTTGATTGCGATACCCCAGATGTGGAATTTTTCAAATGGTTTGATTGCAGGAAACAATTTGTTCTCTATCGTCATTGTCCCGGCCCGCTTCATTTTTCCGCTTCTAAGAGAGAGCAGATGTGTGAGTTTTTCAAAAGGGCGCCGGTATTAGATTACCATATAGGGAAAAAATACGCATATTATCTATGCATAAATCCTAAGATGAAAAGCAAAAAAGACGCTAGCCGATGAAGAGGGTCTTGATAAGCAACATTTTTAGCTACATTATATTATCTCTGGTGCTGCTGGGAGGATCCCTGTATTTTTTATATAGAGCCGATACCGGCATCAAGAGAACGCCGTGGATTAAAACAGAAAATACGGCGTTCATCAAGGAAGGCAAACCTTTTAGGTTCATTGGGGCAAATGCCGTAAATATTGTTTTTTATGATGATTGGGGCCTAGATATCGAAAAAGCCATACGTGCTTCCAGGAAAAATAACATTTCTGTCTTAAGGATCTATCTGGATTGGGGATGGGCCAAGGACGAGGATATCGATAGAATTATAGATATATCCCGGAGGAACCGCACCCACCTTATATTAACATTAACCGATTGTTGTTGCAGCGGCGATCACGCTAGTTTAGAAAAATATTTTTATGTACATGCCCCCTTTTGCAACCTGACTAATAAACAATGTATTTTAGCTTTTAAGAGGAGGATTAAGCAGATAATTACCAGGAGAAATTCCGTAAACGGCATAATTTATCGCGATGACCCGACAATATTAGCTTGGGAGATTGCGAATGAATTGGAATATCGAAGGTTTTCTCATGGCGAAGTAAAACATTGGATAGAGGAGATATCGAACTATATCAAATCATTGGATGGGAGGCATCTTTTAACCATCGGCTTATCGATTGGCGAGTCCGATCTTAAGAATTACCCTCGGTTACCCCAGTTATTCGATGCCTTTAATATTGATTTTTTTTCGGTCCATTTCTATGCCTCTTCCCGTCAACAGGGGGAGCCCGTATATAGACTAAAGGATAATTATCCAGAGCAGCTCAGGTCCCTGGTAGATGCTTTTCTTATGATTGGCAAGCCGGTTATAATCGGTGAATTCGGCCTAAGTGATTCGGGGGATTTCAATTATAAGATGAGAAAAGATCCCCAATCCAAGAGCCGGTATAGTTTAGTATTTAAAGAAGCCATGGATGCCGCTTTTTCAGCAGGGGCTTCAGGAGTAATGTTCTGGGGGTGGGGCATTCCGGAGGAGGAATGCGTTCCCATGTGGTGGAATAATGAAAGCCACAATCAGGACGATAAAGAGTTCTGTTTTTTGTTAAGAAATTACGTTATGCCGCAGACCAAATATTATAATGGCAGACCATAAGAAAAAACTTCGCTATCTGTTATTGCTATTTATAATTTATAATTCGTTTTTTCTCAATAAGGCCTTTCATATTGACGACCCGTTTACTATCGGTATCGCAGAGGCAATAAATAAGAATCCGGTCATTGTGCCGTTTGAAGGAGATTCCATTGCCAGGATTATTGAAACCATACCCGTTGACCTTCTGGATAAGCCGCTGGCATTAGGAAATAATCCTTTGCTGATAGGGTATTATTATGCGCCTATAATCAGATTTCTCGGTGAGCGTGAGTTCTGGTTGCACCTTTTTCTTTTGCCGTTTTCCGTATTAGCAATCATATCAATGTACTTTCTTTCATCGAGATTCGTCGCTAGACCATTCCTGCCTACACTCCTTTTGGTTATAAGCCCGGTTTTCTTAATTATGTCCCAGAGTATTATGTTAGATATACCGCTTTTGTCTTTTTTTCTTCTTTCCGCCACAGTATTTATCTACGGAGTGGATAAAGACAACATTCCCTTGCTGTTTTTATCGGGCCTTCTGGCAGGATTGGCAAGCTTGATTAAATATTCCGGGCTCCTGCTTATTGCGCTCATGGCGCTTTATATCTTGATAAAACGTAAACAGAAACGCTATTATCTGTTTCTGCTTATACCTCTAGCGATATTTATCGTATGGTGCGGCCGCGACTTTTTATTTTACGGGAAGATATATTTTCTCGAAGTATTATCAGGGAAACTGCAAGCGATAAGACACCCGCCGCAAGGCGCATTCACGATGAGGATATTTGCCTTCCTGAGCTTTCTTTCCGGGGTGACAATCACTCCCGTATTTTTTCTTCCTTGGCTAACCAAGGTTAAGAGAAGAAAGGCGATATTATTGGTTTCTCTGGTAGCAGGATTCTTGCCAGTCTTGTTAAAAAATATTTTTATGGAATATACCGCCGTTGAAAAGACGTTTCTGGCGATGCTTTTTATATCGTCAACTTTCATAATATGCATTATGATTGAAGCCGGGATTAATTCCCTCTCGCGAAAATCACAGGATAATGATAAGGCATTCCTGGCTTTATGGTTTTTACTGGTATTGGTTTTTACCGTTGTTATCCAGTTCGTTGCAGCGAGATTCCTGCTTTTATTATTGCCACCCATGTTTATAATTATTTATCAGCAAGCAGAATCATCCGATGGGTTTTTAAGACCACTCTTTAAAAACACCTTCAAGATAGCGGTCTTATTTACGCTAGTCATTTCTACTGTTTTGGCGGCCGGGGATTATTACTCTGCCGGTTTATATCGAGACTTTATCGTTTCTTTGAAGAATGGCAACCGCCCATACAGGGAGATCTATATTTGTCCCGCCTCTTATTACTTCCATTTGGCCTGGGGATACGCATATTACGTATCTAAATATTATCCCGGGCTTTTATATTTAGATCCAGAACCGGCCTTAGATAAAAATAAAGAGCTTGTCTTTGTCGCTCCGACCCGGGGGGTGCTGCCCGTAGCCATCAATAAGATCTGTTGTAAGAAGATGAAGGAAGAAGATTACTCCAGGCATTTAATAAAGAGGGTTTGTTATAAAGGGAATGTAACGCTTCATCATCGTAATTTTCGAGCTGGCTTTTATTCTCATGACTGGGGACTTCTGCCGTTTCATCTATCGTTTTGCGAGGTGCCGCTGGAGGCGTTTGAGATCTACTCCCTTAACCCAAAAACAAGGTCAACCGGAGAATGAAAACTCTGTTTATGTTTAAAAGCGAGAATTTTCTAGCCCCCATCGGATTATGCACCATTTCAGCGGTTGCAAAAAAATACGGCCATCAGACGTATCTGTGCGAGACGAATTCAGAGAATACAATGCAGCGCATAGCCGATATCAAGCCCGATGTTATCTGTTATAGCTCCTCTACCGGAGAGGCCAAGCATTATTTTCGGTTAAATACCGAGATCAAAAATGAATTCCCGCAGGTATTTACGATTATGGGCGGGCCCCACCCCACATTTTACCCTGAGGTTATCTCTGAGGAGAAAGGCCTGGATGCACTTTGCATCGGGGACGGCGAGATAGCTTTTGTAAGCTTGCTTTCGGCGCTCTCCAGAAAGGAATCCATCGATGCCATCCCGGGGATTGTCACCAGGAATAATAGAAACATATTTACGGCCGGCGAGCTTACGGAAAACCTGGATATGCTGCCGCATCCAGATTTTTCATTAATTTACGATAATACCCCTTTGGGCAAATACCCCCTCAAGAGTTTTATTGCCTCCAGAGGCTGTTCTTACGATTGTACATATTGTTTTAATAAGGCCTGGCGTAATATCTATGTCGGCAAAGGAAAGATGGTGCGGCGCAATAGCGTAGATTACGTTATTGACCAGATTAAGCATGTGCAAGAGAAGTGGCCTTTAAGTTGCATTAAGTTCTATGATGACATTTTTTCGTACACCGCAGACGAATGGCTTGAGGAATTTTCCAAGAAATACAAGGAACGCGTGAACCTGCCGTTTTTTATCCTGACGAGAGCAGATCTGCTTACGGAAGAAATGGTAAAATTACTCAAATACGCCGGCTGCCGCACAATCAGCATGTCAATAGAATCGGGGGATCAAGGCATCAGGGCCCAGATGCTCGGGCGGCGCATGTCCGATAAACAGATTGTTAACGCCCATCGCCTGTGCGATAGATACGGGATTTACACCTTTGCTAACTGCATATTAGGCCTGCCGGGGACATCCGTTGGCGATGATATTAAATCGGTCGATCTGGCAATTAAGGCTAAAGCTACCTGGTCGGAATTCCCGATATTTTATCCATACCCAAAAACAGAACTCGGCAGGTATGCAATAGAGAAAGGGTTTTATAAGCCAGTTTATAAACAGATGCATACCTCCTATCAATATAGATCGCTTCTCAGCTGTTTTTCCGATAGAGAAAAAAACGCCCAGATGAATTTATCCGTATTGGGAGCGGTGGCCGTAGTTTTTCCTTATTTCCGGAGCCTGATTGTACGTTATTTAATATATCTGCCCCACAATCCAGTTTTTACATTGATTTATCATTTGGCAAAGACACATACATTCAGAAAAAAGATATATGTTACCAAAACGAATTTTTTAAGCTCGTTGCATATATTCCTGAGAAGCTTGAGGCAGGAGTGGTTTAGGCACGAGGATAAAAACGGATAGAATTATTACGGTGAGAAATAAAAAACAGGCATGCGCTATTAATGCAAGACAAGAAATGCTTAAAAGGCTGCAGTTGCCCTTAAGATATAATTATATAGCCTGTTTCTTGACCTTGGATTGCAACTTTAATTGTGATTACTGCATTAACTGGTTTAACGGCAGGAAGAAATATAAAGAAACAGGCATTTCCGGTAAAGAGTGGGTAGAGGGCCTAAATCGTCTCGATTGCCCCGACGACCTACCCGTTACCATCCAAGGCGGAGAACCGGCCATGCATCCGGATTTTATATGGATAATCAAAAATATCAGGATGGGTTTAAACATCGACATCCTAACCAATCTCTCATTTAATGTCGAGGAATTCATTAAGAGCGTTAATCCTCTCCGCTTGCGCAGGGAGGCGCCTTATCCCAGCATCAGGGTAAGCTATCATCCTTCCCATGCCGATTTAGACGTACTTATGACAAAGGTTTTAAAGATGCAGCATGCCGGGTTTTCCGTAGGGATTTTCGGTATTTTGCACCCCGGCTTCGAAGAAAATATTCTAAAGGCGCAACAACGCTGCAGAGAGGCGGGAATAGACTTTAGGACAAAAGAGTTCTTGGGTGAGTTTAGGGGGCGCATATACGGCACTTATCTGTATCCCGAAGCCATAGGAGGCAGTCGGCAGAAGAGTTGTTTTTGCAGAACGTCCGAACTTATTATCGGACCGGAAGGAAACATTTACCGGTGTCACCATGACCTCTATGAAGATTCTTCTAAGATAGGCAACCTTTTAGACCCGAACTTCGAAATTATAGATATATTTAGAGAATGTAGCCGGTTCGGAGAATGCAATCCTTGCGATATGAAGGTTAAGACGGACCGTTTTCAAGTTTATGGATATACTGCGGTTGAGGTAAAAGATATCCAGGGTAAAGGGGCGCAGTAAATTAATCCAAAGATGACGCATAGGCTCAAATCAATAAATAAGAATGGCATAGCAGTTCTTTTGCTTCTGGCGGTATTTACCTATCTTTTTTCGGTTTATGATATAAACTTTTACGGCCCTGATGACGCCATATATTTTGCTTATATTTCAAGCGTAGCCGAAGACGGGGATTTAAACGCCGCCGACGACATAGGCCAGCGCTATCCTTATTATCTTGATTCTGGCAAGATAGGGGTGTCCGGGACGTATAACCTGCCGGATTTCCATAACCACGGCGGGGTAGTTCTCTGGGTTCCTTTTTACGCCTACGCCAAGTTTATATATCGGGCCGCCTCAAAATTTAAAGTATCGAGTTTAAGCAGTGAAGGTTTATCGCGGATTATCAGGTGCGCCCTGTCATTCAGTACGGTTATCTTTGGATTTTGCGCCGTCATCCTTACCTATTTTTTATGCCGCAGTTTTTTTAATAAAAGTAATTCCTTGTTTTCTATTGCAGCAATAACTTTAGGGACCCCCTATCTTTATTTTATGTTGGCAGAGCCCGGAAATGCGAATATACTGGCGTCTTTGCTTTCGGTTGTTTCTATCTTGTTTTGCTGTTATTTAGTCAACGGAAGAAAGTCGGATTGGTTCTTGTACGGACTATTTTTTTCAATCTGCATAGCGGTTAAACTGGATTTATGGTTTCAACTGATATTCATCGGCTTGTTCTTTAGCGCTTTGATTTTATTAAAACAGGCGCCGCCTAGAAACATATTATATTTTATCTTAGGCATCTTGCCGGGCGCGGCATTGATTTTTATAAATAACTATATAAAATACGGAACGTTCCATATAGGTGAACTTGGAGTTCTAAATCTCAGAGAATCTTATTTTTTTGAGCAGCTATTTTCATCTTACCGCGGGATTTTTTATACCTCTCCCATCATTTACCTTTGCTTCTTAGGGGGCATCTTTATAATCGCGGATTTAGTAAAGAATAAGATTAACGCAGCAGGAGGCCGGTTTGATAGCAAGGGTAGAGAGGTAGACGCCGATTTGTTTTTTGTTATTCTGATTTTCTATGTCCTTATCAAGATATTTGTTATGTCAAAAAATTATGCCTGGGGAGGAGGAACTACCTCCGGCAGGCTGTTGCTTACAGAATTTCCTGTATTCGTACTGTTATTTAGCAGGGTATTAGAAATTAAAAATAGACGCTTGCGTTACGCAATCATTATTGCAGTTATCCCGTTCATCGCCTGGAATCTCCTTGCGCTTTCCGAATATATGACGGGGGTCGACTTTAAATACATTGTTAGGATGCCTCCGCTAAACATACGGATACCGATTATCAAAAGCGCTTTTTACGCCTTGTTTTATCCCAAGGAACTATATATAAAAATTCAATCGTGCTTTTCTTTGTTGATAATTGTTTTGGCCGGAATTTTTTATTTAGCTCCTATTTTATCAAGAGATAGGTCCTTGTCTTTTACAAGGCATAAGGCCGTGATGACAAGATTGCCTACGCCGCTTATTATATTCACAGTTTGTCTGTTTACGGGCTATACCGCTGTAACCTCTTCAAATATAATAAATAACTCGCGCAACTTAAGATTGCTAAAGAAGGACGGTTTCTTTGAAAAGACCAAGATAATAGCTCCGTATGAATTCGAAAAAGAGGAAAATATAGGCTCGATGAACGATATGATAGAATACTTCAGATTAAAGGGCGACCCGGAAAGGGCGGAAGGCATCAAGAGGCATAAAGAAGAAATCTATGGCAGCCCTAGATAAGTTCAAAATAGACAGTCACAAGCTCATTTATCATGTCCCTTCTCTGTATGCCTGGTTAAGGGGAGAAGATATCTATCCCATTTACATGGAGATAGGTCTTTATGGAGGTTGTAACCACCGCTGCATATTTTGCGCTTTTGACTTCTTGGAATATAAACCCCTGAGCCTTGATGCGGACGTGGCAAAAAGGTTTATATGCATGGCTGGCAAGAAAGGGACGAAATCCATTCTCTATTCGGGGGAAGGAGAACCGCTTCTTCATAAGGATATCGCGGATATTATTGCTTTTACAAAGAAAAGCGGTATTGATGCAGCCCTTGTGACCAATGGGGTTATGCTTGATGAGGAAAAGGCCGAAAAAACCTTAAGGCACCTGACATGGATGAAGGTAAGCTTAGATGCAGGCACCAAAGATACATATGCACTTATACACGGGACAAAAAAGGAAGACTTTGCTAAGGTAATCGGGAACCTTGAAAATGCCGTCAGGATTAAGAGAAAAAACAAATACGGTTGCAGCATAGGCGCACAGTATCTCTTATTGCCGCAGAATTACAAAGAGGTTAAAACAGCAACTAAGGTACTGCGCGATGCGGGGATAGATTATATGGTCATAAAACCATATTCTCAACATCCCTTTAGCAAAAATAGAATAGACTCCAGATTAAATCTTAAGAGGCTGGACTGTTTAGAAAAAGAGCTTGAGAAATGCTCGAATAACCGCTTTCAGATAATATTCCGCCGTCACACCATGGAAAGGCTCAAGGCAGACAGGCCGTATAAATATTGTATCGGTGCGCCGTTTACGGCGCTTATAACTACGGAGGGTAACATTTATCCCTGCAACATTTTTTTAGGGAAAAATGAATTTTCACTCGGGAATATTTACGAAAATAACCTTACTGAAATCTGGAAAGGGAAAAGACGCAAGGCGGTAATGGATTTTATCTATAAAAGATGGAAGATATCCAAATGCAGAAAGGCCTGCAGGATGGATGCAATTAACACTTATCTCTGGGAGCTTAGACATCCTGACAGCCATATTAATTTCATATAACAGCCGATGATGACTGACATAGCTGTTTCAATTTGCGTGCCTGCGTTTAACGAAGAAAAAACCCTGAGGGGAGCCGTTGAGGATTTATTAGAGACTCTGCACTCGAAGGTCGGGGGATTAGATATTATTATCGTTGATGACGGGAGCACGGATTCTACCACGCAGGTTTCCGTTCAGCTAATGAGGATGCATAAAAATATCAGGGTTATCCGGCATGCAAAAAGAATGGGCATCGGGGCAAGCTACAGAGATGCCTTAAAAATAGCCCGGGGGGATTATTTTACATGGTTCCCCGCAGACCATGAGAATTCAGCTCAGGAATTTATCCTCTGCCTGCCATATTTAAAAAAAGGCGCGATAGCAACATGTTATCATCGCGGACAGGACCCCCGGACATATTTGCGGCGTTTTATTTCCCGCGGTTATACCGTTCTTTTAAATATCGTTTTCCGCTTAAATCTAAAATATTACAACGGCTTGACAATATTCCCGCTATCGGCCTTGTCTCCGTCCGTTTCTCTTTGCGACGGCTTCTTTTTTACCGCCGAAAATATCATCAAGGCAGTCCGGAGAGGTTACAAGGTAATAGAACTACCGGCTCCGTTAAAGGGGCGCGCATCCGGAAGCTCCAGTGCGTTGACATTTTCATCTTTCAGACAGGCGATAAGCGATATCCTGCGTATTTTAAGGGGATAAGGATACATCGGATGGGTTTTAAGAGTTCAATACGCTACCTTAGAGTTATAGGCGCACTGTTAAAATCTAATTTTTTTAAACAGCGCTTACCCATTATCACGATCCTTGGGGTTACTAACCGCTGCAATCTTAGCTGTTGGTATTGTTATGGAGAGCATCCTTACCGTAGCCGATGTTGCGATTTCGGCACCGGTGAACTCCTTGAGATAGTAAGGGTTATGCGACAACTAGGCACGCAGCTATTACAACTGCAGGGAGGGGAGCCTCTCCTCCGCGAAGACTTGGATATCGTTATCGATGAGGCCCATCGTTTTGGGATGGCCTGCGACATGGTCACTAACGGCACTTTGGTTTTGAAGAAAACAGATATAGTCAGAAGGTTGGATAGAATCTGTATCAGTTTAGACGGGAGGCCGGGTCTGAACGATGCCAACCGCGGAGAAGGCGCATATGGGCGGGCCCTGGAAGGGGTAGAGTTTGCTTGTTCTTGCGGTTTAGCGGTTCGCCTTAGCGCTGTATTGACCGACAAAACCGCTGCTGAGGACATCGATTGGCTGATAGGTTTAGCGCGCAGGTATAAAATAACGGTTAATTTTTCACCGCCGTTTTATTTCCGCCCGCAGTTTAGTAAGAATGAAATGACTCCGCACCTCATGGCCGATGTCAAGCTAAAGTCTCTCCTCCAACATATTATATATCGCAAGAGAGAAAAAGCGCCCATACAATTTAGCCTTGCCAGTTATGGCCTCGCCTTAAACTGGCCGTTTACATATAAAAAACGCACCGCAACCCAACAGGAGCTTCCTGCCGGTACCGGATATCCTAAATGCTACCACGGTGACCGTGTTGTATTTATTGACAGTGACGGTAGCGTTTATCCGTGTTGTAATTTTTGGGGCAGGGCGTATGGCAACATTCGCAACGACGGCATTAAAGCAGCGGTCGGGAATATAAGCAGGGATAATTGCAGAGCTTGCTATATACCGGCTTATATAGACAGGAACCTTATCTTTGGAATAAATTTTAATGCATGCGGGAATTATGTAAAATACATTATAAGGGGACAGATATGATTGATAAAGGCAATTGGTATAAACTGGAAGACGCAGAAAAGCTACCGCCTCGGGCGAAGAACCTTTTAATGCGCAGATACGTAAATCCGGGTATGGTGAAGTTATTCGGGTTGCTGGGTTTTGAGGAGGTGTGGGCTTCCTCTGCAGAAGGGATGTACATTACCCTAAACGATGGAAGGCGCATATTGGATATGACGGGAGGTAACGGCGTCCTGGGGTTAGGGCATAATCATCCCAGGATATTGTCTGTTCGCGAAAAGATAGCCAGGGAAAAAAGACTGGAAATCTGTAAGGCCTTTCTCTCTCCCTATGTCGCTGCTTTGGCAGCTGATATCTCGAGTCTCTTGCCGGAAGATTTAGACTATTCATTTTTTTGCAATAGCGGTGCCGAAGCAGTGGAGGGCGCATTAAAAACAGCCGAGAAGTGTTACGGGGGCTCGCGTAAAGGTTTGATATACACGGATCACTCCTTTCACGGCAAGACGCATGCGGCCATGTCCGTATCAAGCCTTGATGAATCACGCAGCTATTTTCAATTGTTAGAGCAGTGTTACCGGGTGCCCTACGGTAGCATCAACGCCTTTAAGGAAATGATAGAGAAGCATAGACAGGATGTCTGTGCCTTTATAGTTGAGGCAATTCACGGAACACGCATTATTTTCCCTCCGGAGGGATATATGCGGGAAGTGCGCGACATCTGTACGAAAAACGAGGTGGTGCTGATACTCGATGAGATATATACGGGATTCGGAAGAACGGGATACTGGTTTGCGTTTGAGGCCGAAGGAATTGTCCCAGATATAGTATGTTACTCTAAGGCCTTCGGAGGGGGCAAGGCGAGTATAGCCGGTTATACTGTGCGACGGCCGATATTCTTACGAGCCTACGGTAGCACAAAAGACTGCATGATGCATTCCTCTACTTTTAGCGGTATGACAGAAGAATGCGCTACCGCGATCGAGGCGTTAAACATATTCAAAGAAGAGGGATTGATAGAAAAAAGCAGGAAACTCGGCGGGTACCTCGGAGAGCGCCTGTCCGCCCTTAAAATAAAATACCCGGAGCGCGTTAATGACGTGAGGGGTAGAGGTCTATTGTGGGGAATCGAGCTTAAACCCGTTTTTGGGTTAAATAGGATATCTAAGAATATTTTTTCTGAAGATAATCAGACATTGGCTAGCCTAACCGGAGCGATTGTTTTGGCAGCCCTGTTCGGCCGGTATAATCTTCTGGCCTATCTGGGATTTACCAGGCGTAACCTCATTGTTTTTTCTCCCGCCCTGATCGTCAACAGGGAAGAGTTAGACAAAGCAGTTTCCGTCCTGGAAGAGGTCCTTAAGACCCCCTGGCCGGTTCTTATAAGTTCATTTTTAACAAAGCGAACCATAAAGCCATGAAGGTACTGTTGACAGTCCCTGCCGTTGATACTTGCTATGAGCGCGTCCCGAGCATTGGGCTTATGAACCTCTACCTTATAGGCAAGAGGCTTGGGTGCGATATTGAATTATTGGATATATCCGACCTGCCTTATCAGAGAGGACTACGCAGGCTTTTGGCAAAGCGATATGATGTGATCGGCATTTCGTGCAACTTTACTAACGCCGCCCCCTACTGTATGCAATATGCCAGAGAGATAAAAGAAAAATACCCCGATACGCTCGTCATCTCCGGAGGTAATCATGCCACCCTCGTTCCGGAAGACCTTTTATTTAACAAATACGATTATATTCTCTATGGGGAAGGGGAGTTGGTCTTTGCAGATTTTATAGGCAGGATTCTAAAGGGCAAGCCCGCAGATGATATGAGCGGGATCTTCTATTTAAAGGGGGGCAAAATAATAAGGAACGCCCCCCGCCAGCCCATAGAGGACCTGGATACCCTGCCGTTTAATGATTATTCTGATTTTGACCTGGAGTATTATTTCCGGCGTTCAGGCCTGCGCTACATAAGCATGGAAACCTCTCGCGGTTGTATCTATAATTGCTCGTTTTGCTCTACCGTGAAGATGTGGGGGCATAGATATAGACATAAGAGCCCGGAGAGGGTGCTTAGCGAATTCAGGGTTGCCGGGAAGCTAGGACTTGACTTCATATTTGTAGAAGACGATGACGCGGCACTTGACGAAGATAACCTGCGCAGCTTCTGCGGACTGCTGGCTCGCGAAGATATAGGCGTGCCCTGGGGGATGGGGGTAGGCTCCGCGTCCATCAAGAAAGAATCTACGTTTGACCTTATAGCGAAAGCAGGATGCGTTAAGGTTAATGTAAACATAGAATCGGCTAATCCGCGCATTTTGAAGGAATACCGCAAGCCTTATGCCATAGAAGATAACAGGGCCTTATGCGAAAATTTAAAGAAGAGGAAAATCCTAATTCATAATCATGGTATAATTGGCTTGCCTGGCGAAAGTATAAAAGAAACGCTTAATACCTATTTTTACCTTATCAAGACATCTCCGCTTTGGCATATCAGTATCTTGGAGCCGAGGCCCGGATCCGATTATTGGAGAAGATGGGATAAAAAGGGAGACGTTAGGCAATATAGGCTTTTTGGCAAGGCCAATGTTATACTAGGCCGAAAGAAATTAGCTAGTTATTTATTATACAGGATTTTTGCTCTATTTTATTTTTTGAATCCCGCCCGAGTTTACAAGGCGCTCTTCGGAGCTGATAAAGGCACAAGATACAGTTATCGTGTGCAGTATTATGTCGCTTACAGAACCGTAAAGGCGAACCTTTTTAACCTTTTTTCGGCTAAGATCAACGATGTTAAATAGTTTTTATAAAAGCACAGAAAAAAAATATTTTTTGTTTTTTTCTTTTGTATTATTCGCCTCGCTGTTTATTATTTATTTTCCTTGCGTTCATTATCCCCCTCTGAGCGATTACTGGGAAAACTTTTATTTTTATCAACATCTCGATAAGCTCCCCGGAACAATAAAATGGCTCCATGTTTTAAACCATGATCCTTTTGAGCATATGCGTTATCAGCCCTTATCGCGCATATTCTCTTATTTTTTATATCTGACATTCGGCTCCAACTTCATCTTTTACAATATTTTAAACTTCATCTTTTATTTTTTGAGCCTCTTGATCCTCTACAGGTTCGCCCTTTATTTTATCAAGGATAAGATTCTCATCGCAGCATTCATCTTTCTCTACGCTTTTCTATTCAATCACTTTGATATCCTGCTGTGGTCCTGTCATATACATATCATCGCGGGCTTCTCTTTATTTCTGCTGGGATTTATTGCCTTCATGGAATACCTTAAAAAGGGGGGGATGCATTTAGTTTTAGCGAGCGCGCTACTTTTCTTAATAGGAATGTTCTGTTATGAAAGTTTCTTCCTCTGGCCCCTCGGGATTGTCATATTGTCCTCTATAAAAAGCCTTAGAACACAAGGAAAGCACGCGGCCAAGCCGCTTAAAAAGCCCATTTTCTTAATATTGGCAAGCGTTTATATTTTTTATTTTCTCGCCTTTCTTTTCACACGCTCTTTAAAAACATACATTAACCCCCGCTATAGTTTCTACGATTTTTTACAACCGCATGTCTTTGTTCTATCTGCCCTCTCTGTAATTTTTAATATTTACAACAATCTCGCTGTAGCTATCCTTCCCATAATCGTTTTCCCCCTTAAGGTGGCAGAAAATATATATATGGCCGGTCCGTTGATTAATTATATCAACCGAGGTAATAATTGGTTTGTTTATTCGATGGGCGGCTTATTTAGCTTGATCGTAGCAGCGCTCTTTGTTTATCTCTATAAAAAAAGATACGTTGAAGAATGGAAGATAATAGTTTATTTCTTATTTTTGCTAACCGCAGAACCTTATATAATTTTTTTCTGCAGGCTTCTTGATAACGCCTTAGGATATTGCCTCAGCGAATTCAGGTATCAGTATATACCCAACGCCTTTATTATCTTAACTGTTGCTTTTATCATTGAAAGGTTCGTTAAGCCATCCAGGCGCAGGAAGAAATTAATATTTGCCTTTTTGGCGCTAATCTTTTTCTTAAACATTGTTTGTATCCACAGGGTCATGAACATATATAATTACCATCTTTCCGGGCTTCAGAGGATGATCTCCAGCATCAAAAGAGGCATAGGCCAAGGGTATATAAACAGCAGTAACAGGTTGTATATAGATGAGGACCTGCCGGATTACCTGCCGCATTTATGTTGGAACATTGAAATGGGGGAATTATTTATTCCCAATGGCAATTATAAATGGATGTTTTCAGAGAAAGAGATGGAGAATTTTACAGATGCCCCTCAGAATGCCAGATGGGTTATCAGCAAAGAAAACTTCGGTGTTATTGACAAAAGCCAGGAGAGCCTTTCCGGAAAAGGTAGGAAGATAAATACTATCAGAGATAAATACTATATTACGCCAGGCAAGGACTACGTCTATATTGAATTAGGGTATCGCTACCGGAGGGAGGGGCGCCATGACCGCGAGAGAAGGATGTTTGAGAAGGCGCTGGAGTTGAATCCGAGAAATGAAGAAGCTAGGGGAGAACTATACCGCTGCCAGAGTAAGGGAACAGCGCTGTTTTAATCCTGAAACAGGAGGCCGGGGTTAAGTGTTAAAGATGGTTTTAAGGGTAATAAACGCTAGGGGGAATCTAATATTTTTTTTTCTGCTTCTTGGAGGCCTATTCCTGGCAGCTTATCCCTCATTTTTCTATCCGCCCTTAAGCGATTATTGGGAGATGTTTTATTCTTTTCATAATCTAGGGCGTTTCCCCGGACAGATAAAATGTCTGCATATTCTGGGCTTTGACCCGCTAGAGCAAGTAGGATTCCGTCCGCTTGCAAACTTATTCTACTATATTTTTTATCTTTTATTCGGCTCCAACTTCATCTTTTACAATATTTTAAACTTCATCTTTTATTTTTTGAGCCTCTTGATCCTCTACAGGTTCGCCCTTTATTTTATCAAGGATAAGATTCTCATCGCAGCATTCATCTTTCTCTACGCTTTTCTATTCAATCACTTTGATATCCTGCTGTGGTCCTGTCATATACATATCATCGCGGGCTTCTCTTTATTTCTGCTGGGATTTATTGCCTTCATGGAATACCTTAAAAAGGGGGGGATGCATTTAGTTTTAGCGAGCGCGCTACTTTTCTTAATAGGAATGTTCTGTTATGAAAGTTTCTTCCTCTGGCCCCTCGGGATTGTCATATTGTCCTCTATAAAAAGCCTTAGAACACAAGGAAAGCACGCGGCCAAGCCGCTTAAAAAGCCCATTTTCTTAATATTGGCAAGCGTTTATATTTTTTATTTTCTCGCCTTTCTTTTCACACGCTCTTTAAAAACATACATTAACCCCCGCTATAGTTTCTACGATTTTTTACAACCGCATGTCTTTGTTCTATCTGCCCTCTCTGTAATTTTTAATATTTACAACAATCTCGCTGTAGCTATCCTTCCCATAATCGTTTTCCCCCTTAAGGTGGCAGAAAATATATATATGGCCGGTCCGTTGATTAATTATATCAACCGAGGTAATAATTGGTTTGTTTATTCGATGGGCGGCTTATTTAGCTTGATCGTAGCAGCGCTCTTTGTTTATCTCTATAAAAAAAGATACGTTGAAGAATGGAAGATAATAGTTTATTTCTTATTTTTGCTAACCGCAGAACCTTATATAATTTTTTTCTGCAGGCTTCTTGATAACGCCTTAGGATATTGCCTCAGCGAATTCAGGTATCAGTATATACCCAACGCCTTTATTATCTTAACTGTTGCTTTTATCATTGAAAGGTTCGTTAAGCCATCCAGGCGCAGGAAGAAATTAATATTTGCCTTTTTGGCGCTAATCTTTTTCTTAAACATTGTTTGTATCCACAGGGTCATGAACATATATAATTACCATCTTTCCGGGCTTCAGAGGATGATCTCCAGCATCAAAAGAGGCATAGGCCAAGGGTATATAAACAGCAGTAACAGGTTGTATATAGATGAGGACCTGCCGGATTACCTGCCGCATTTATGTTGGAACATTGAAATGGGGGAATTATTTATTCCCAATGGCAATTATAAATGGATGTTTTCAGAGAAAGAGATGGAGAATTTTACAGATGCCCCTCAGAATGCCAGATGGGTTATCAGCAAAGAAAACTTCGGTGTTATTGACAAAAGCCAGGAGAGCCTTTCCGGAAAAGGTAGGAAGATAAATACTATCAGAGATAAATACTATATTACGCCAGGCAAGGACTACGTCTATATTGAATTAGGGTATCGCTACCGGAGGGAGGGGCGCCATGACCGCGAGAGAAGGATGTTTGAGAAGGCGCTGGAGTTGAATCCGAGAAATGAAGAAGCGGTTTTTGTATTGGAAGAGTTAAGGATGAGGTAACGAGAGTCGGGCGCAGCGGGGTTTAGAAATATTTTTCTATGACATATATTTATAGAGTATAATTATTAAAATGCGATTGATTAGAGCTAAGGTTGAGAGATCAGTAAATATGAGGTGGTATTCAGTAAGGAAAACATATTGTGTATAAAACAACCTTTCTCCAGAAGATAGGCCTGATTCTTGTAGGGATATTTTTATGCGCTTTGATTATTGAAGTAAGTTTACGTACCGCAGGATTTTTAATTATATTAATGCGGGAACGCGATAATGCCGCATCTTTGAGAGATAAAGGGGCTTATCACATTCTATGTTTAGGAGAGTCTACTACCGCCTTGGGGGGGGAATCGTCTTGGCCCGCGCAGCTGGAGACTGTTTTGAATGAACGTAACAGCGGCATTAGATTTAAAGTAATAAATGGCGGGAGAGAGGATATTGATACCGCTACCATTTCCTCAACATTAGAAAATACGCTTGTTAAATATCATCCCGATATGGTTATATCCATGACAGGCATCAACGATGGTCCCCGTACAGTGCCCCACGAATACCTCGTACTCGTAAATAAAAAGCCATTTTTTTCGAGACTTAGAGTCTATAAATTAGCGAAAGCGATTTTTTTGCATATTATGAACAAAGCGAGGGAAATGGGTATTTATAAAACCCGGGTTTCTCTGAATAATCGGGTTTCTAGTTATGCTGATGCGGGCTACAGGAGCAAGCGTTTTAGGAAAACAGAGAATATGGCACTTGATACTTTGAAAATCGACCCCAACAATTCCGAGGTCTATAATGAATTAGGGCATCTCTATAACAATCTTAATAGGGTCCGCGAGGCAGAAGAGATGTTCAAGAAGGCCTTGAAGATCTCTCCGGTGATGTTTAGTGCATATGACGGACTGGGGGCTTGTTATGCTAGCCAGAGCAGGTACGGCGAGGCAGAAGAGATGTTCAAGAAGGCATTGAAAATCGACCCCAACAATTCCGAGGTCTATAATGAATTAGGGAGGCTCTATAGCAAAACAAAAGACTATCATCAGGCAACAGTGATGTTTAAAAAAGCAATGAGCTTAACGATTGCCGAGTCTTCTCAGGATAATGAAATTGACGCAAGGCAAGAAGAGCGCGCCTATAGCGAAACAGAAGAAGCATATAGAAAAGCAATAGAGCTTACGCCGCTCGACTATAATAAATACATAGTGCTAGGGTCTTATTACCGAGAGCAAGAAAGATATGCCGAATCGGAAAAAATTCTTAAAGAGGCCATTCGTATAGCCCCAGATAATGCAAGGGCCTATTTTGAATTAGGAACTTGTTATATTAACCAGCATAGATATAAGGAACAAGAGAAAATGTTCAGGAAGGTAATCGAGATTAACCCATCTGACAGTGCTGCCTATTGTGAATTGGGTCATCTTTATAGCAGTCATCAGAGATACGGCGAGGCAGAAGAGATGTTCAAGAAAGCAATAGAGCTTGCCCCGTACGAAATTGAGGCCTATCTAGGATTAGCCACTTGCTATAGAGAGCAGGGCAAGCTTGAAGGAGTAGAAGAATTAGCCAATTTGCTCAGGAAAAGAGAGATACAGCACGACCGCATTTACGGCATCATAGCCCTCTCTTATTTAGATGAGGGGCAATTCAAAAAGGCAGAGATTTTTATTAAGAAAGCAAACGAATTCAGGGCCAAGTATTACAATCCCGTAACTTACTATAACTACAGAAGAATCAAGAAGATTGTTACAGAAAGAGGAATTAAATTTGTCTGTATGCAGTATCCGATGCGCAGCATAGAACCTTTGAAAAAGATTTTTGACTCTAACGAAGACATCATCTTCGTAAGCAACGAAAAGATCTTCAAGGAAGAGCTAAAAAAAGCCAGATACGAAGACCTCTTTGTAGACAGTTTTGGTGGCGAGTTTGGTCATGCTACTGCCCGCGGCAATAGGCTTATTGCCGAGAATCTCGCGGATACCATAATCAAAGAGGTCATCAGTAAATAGCCCTGCAGTATATATACAAATGCCGATTAAGCAAAAAGTAAGCCTGGTATTATTTGGGATATTGCTGTGTTGTTTTATTCTTGAGTTGGGGCTGCAATTGTCGTCTTTCGCATTCCTGTCATTAAGAAAGCATAAAAATAAAACACCACTTAAATCTTTATCTAATGGTGTCAGCTACTGTATTTTATGCCTGGGTGAATCAACCACAGCCTTAGGAGAAGATAGCTCTTGGCCTACGCAACTCGAAAAGATATTAAATGAGAATAAGAACGGAATAAGTTACAAGGTTATAAATATGGGTAGAATGGCGGTTGAATCCTCAGCTGTGCTGTCGCTCCTAAAAGCAGACTTGGATAAATACAATCCTGATATGGTAATTACTATGATAGGCGTGAATGACTGGGTAGGGACCATACCGTATCAAGATTCTCGGGTTTTTAGAATCAAGTTATTTATAAGCAGACTGAAAAGCTACAAATTAGCAAGATTAGTTTGGCTGCATACGATAAATAAGGTTAATCAGGCGGCGCAATCTAAGAAGCAGAAGGATGGGGGGTCTCTTAGAATTTCATCTATTTCTAGCGGCGGAAAGCAGTTAGGTGCAGAAGCGGCTTTATCTAACGGGCAGGCATTCGTTGAGTTAGGGTATTATTATTATGAGAGAGGGGAATATAAAGAAGCAGAGCATGCTTTTAAGAAAGCAATAAGTGCGGATTCCCAGGATGCAGCTGGGCATATCGGCTTAGGGCAATGTTATAGAGAACAGGACAGGAATAAAGAGATGGAGAAGGCGGCAAAACAAGCGATTAGGCTTGACCCCGGCAACGCAGATGCCTATATCCTGCTTGGAAATGCCTATCAGGATCGGGAAGATTACCGGAGTGCGGAAGAGGCGCTGAAACAGGCCGTCGAACTTAATCCGAGGTGGGAACCCGCTTATACAGAATTAGGAAGTTGTTATAGGAAACAAGGAAAGGTAAAAGAGGCGCACGACCTAGCTAAAAGAATTATAAAGGAAGGGCTGGTTAATGATCGTCTTTATGGTTTTGTGGCTACTTCTTATGTGGAGGAAGGCAGATATTATGAAGCCGGCGAATATTATAGAAAGGCAGAAGAATTTCGGTTGAGATATTATAATCCTGCTACGAGGCACAATTATAATAAACTCAGAGAAATCCTGGTAGAAAGAGGAATTAAATTTGTCTGTATGCAGTATCCGATGCGCAGCATAGAACCTTTGAAAAAGATTTTTGACTCTAACGAAGACATCATCTTCGTAAGCAACGAAAAGATCTTCAAGGAAGAGCTAAAAAAAGCCAGATACGAAGACCTCTTTGTAGACAGTTTTGGTGGCGAGTTTGGTCATGCTACTGCCCGCGGCAACAGGCTTATTGCCGAGAATCTCGCGGATACCATAATCAAAGAGGTCTCTTGGAAGGAGTAATTCATGCGACATGCCAGGCTTCGTTATAAGATAGCAGTGGTATCCTTGGCGATCTTTTTTTCTTTTTTTGCGCTTGAGGCGGTGATGCGTCTCGAAGAATCTATAACTATTTCATTAAAACACTACAAAAATATACAATTTCCCAAAAATGAAGGTGTATATTGCATTTTGGCCCTCGGTGATTGCACTACTGCATTGGGAGGAATGGATTCTTGGCCAGCGCAGTTAGACAAAGTATTAAATGCACAGAATACAGGCGTAAGATTTAAAGTAATAAATAAAGGCAGAACAGATACGGACACCTCGGTCATCGTTTCAAAGCTGGATGACCTGCTAAATAAAATTAAGCCAGATATGGTTGTCGTAATGAGCGGTATCAACGATGGCATACGCGATACACCTTATGATAATTTAGAGATTCCTAATAAAAAGAGGTATCCTCCCCAGTTAAAGATATATAACTTAACGAGAAAAATTTACTTAGCAATTGTTAAAAATATTAAAAGAACAAGATATAGCCGCAAGAGCAATATTTCTAAAAACTGCGAATCCGGAATTATTAATAATGGTAATTCTTATGCATTTGGGAAGCAATACAATAGGGCGGAGGCGATATTTAAAAGAAAAATAGAGATTAATCCCCGGGATGATGAGGCATATCTTAGGCTGGCGCGTTATTATAAAAAGAACGGGGCTTATTCTCAGGCAGTAGAAGCACTTAAAAAAGCTATAGCCTTAGACCCTAAGAATTACAAGGCCTATATCGAACTGGGAGATTGTTATAGTTCTCATGATGCATTTGTCGAAGCAGAAGAGACATATCAAAAGGCGATAGAGTTAGCACCTGAAAATCACGTAACTTATATGATGCTCGGCTATTGTTATAGAGATCAAAGAAAACATCAACAGGCAGAGGCAATGTTTAAGAGAGCCATAGTAATAAACCCTAGAAGCGACTGGGCATATGGGGAGCTTGGAAATCTTTACGCTGGTTCTAAGCGATGTGCTGACGCAGAAAAAATGTATCAAAAAGCAATAGAGCTTGATCCGAGGCACATCAGCGTTTATGTTGAATTGGGCAGTTGCTATATGCAGGAAAATAAAATCAGCGAGCTGGAAGAGTTGCTGGAGCAGGCCAAAAAAAGAAATATTTACAATGACCGTTTATATGCGCTTGAGGCCCTGTATTATAGGGCCCAAGGAAATGATAAAAAGGCAGAGATTTTTATTAAGAAAGCAAACGAATTCAGGGCCAAGTATTACAATCCCGTAACTTACTATAACTACAGAAGAATCAAGAAGATTGTTACAGAAAGAGGAATTAAATTTGTCTGTATGCAGTATCCGATGCGCAGCATAGAACCTTTGAAAAAGATTTTTGACTCTAACGAAGACATCATCTTCGTAAGCAACGAAAAGATCTTCAAGGAAGAGCTAAAAAAAGCCAGATACGAAGACCTCTTTGTAGACAGTTTTGGTGGCGAGTTTGGTCATGCTACTGCCCGCGGCAACAGGCTTATTGCCGAGAATCTCGCGGATACCATAATCAAAGAGGTCATCAGTAGATAAGAGCAGCGGCAGTATGGATAGGAAAAGTCGAAAGGTATATGGATAAAAAACGCGGAATAGATTATTTGAAATTTAAAGCGAGCTGGATTAGGAAAAAAATATTGGAAATGGCAGTTAAAAGCGGCGGGGGGCATATCGCTCCCTCCTTTTCATGCGTCGAAATACTGACGGCGCTTTATTATTGCGGAATATTAAATGTTGATCCTAAACGTCCGCGATGGCCAGGGCGTGATAGGTTTATTTTAAGCAAAGGACACGCGGCTTTAGCTCTCTATGCTATCCTGGCGGATAAGGGATTTTTCCCCAGGTCAAAATTAATGACTTTTACCCAAGCAGGAAGCAGTTTGGGCGGGCACATTGAGAATAATGTGCCCGGCGTTGAGGCCTTGAGCGGTTCACTCGGCCACGGTTTATGCATCGCAGCCGGAATATCCTTAGCGGCGAAGATGGACCAAAAGAAACATTTTGCCATAGCCTTGCTGGGAGACGGGGAATGCCACGAGGGTGCAGTATGGGAAGCGGCAATGTTTGCGTCTCAGCAGCGTTTAAATAATTTAGTTGCTATCATCGACCATAACGGCCTCTCGGCTACGGATTTTCTTAATAATTATCTAAAAGTTGAGCCGTTGGACGGAAAATGGAAATCTTTCGGATGGGAAGTCAGAATAATAGACGGTCATTCTTATCGCGAGATCCTTTCGTCGTTTAGTGATATCAGGAGGAGAAAATCCGAAAGACCCCTGGCAATAATAGCTTTAACCACAAAAGGCAAAGGTATTTCGTTTATGGAAAATAAGCCTATCTGGCATTTCCGCGTACCCACGGGCAAGGAATTAAGGATGGCGAGAGAGGAGTTGTTTTGAATCGGCGAGAGAAGAGAGGAATGAAATACTGGATTAGAGGAATGAGAGATGCCTTTTTCGAATCTCTTTATAGCATAGCCCAAAAAGATAAAAAGGTAATTTTGGTTACCGCCGATACCGGAGCGATATGTCTCGACAGATTCAGGAAGAATTTAAATAAACAATACATTAATGTAGGCATAGCGGAGCAGAACATGGTCGGCTTAGCCTCGGGATTGGCCTTATCAGGCAAGACCGTATATGTTTATGCCATATCTCCTTTTGTGACAGCGCGTTGCTTTGATCAGGTAAAGATAGATTTATGTTGTATGGATCTTCCGGTCACCGTCGTAGGGATAGGCGCTGGATTCGATTACTCTACGTTAGGACCAACGCATCATGGAACGGAAGATATCGCATTGATGAGGACGTTGCCAGGGATGACAATTTATAGTCCGAGCGACAGCCTGAGCGCAAGCTTATTTGCAAAAATAAGTCATAAACATAAAGGGCCGGCGTATATCAGGCTCGATAGGGAAGGTCTTCCGGCAGTGTATAAAAAGAAAGAAGACATTGATGCTAACGCCGGGTTTTCTTTATTGAAAAAAGGCGGAGATTTATGCATTATCAGCACGGGCAGGATGGTTTATAATTCGCTGGAGGTCTCCAAAAGATTATCCCAGAAGGCGATTAGCGCAAGCGTAATCGATTTATTTAGAATCAAACCCCTTAATGCAGAAGAGATATTGAGGAAAATCGAACATAACAAGCATATCGTGACAATAGAGGAACATTTTACTACTGGGGGGATCGGGAGCGCCATGGCCGAGGCATTATCCAGCGCGAGGGGCGCAGGGCATTTTTTGAAATCTATCGGTATACCGGATAAGTTTTGCAGAAGGTATGGTTCGCGAGAATATCTGAAATGTTTAAATAAACTTGATACCGATAACTTAGTCAAGGTTATTGAGAGATGGGTGAGGGGCTAGGGTTTTTGTTGAACGATAAAAGTTTTTTAAAAGCCGCAAATTGGAACTAAAGTTGTTGTCTCTTGTTATCCCGGTGTACAATGAAGAACCCAATATGGCAGAGGTTTGTTCGGGCTTAAGGACAACATTGGATTCCTTGTGTTTTCCTTACGAGATTATTGTCGTAGATGACGGCAGCAAAGATAGGACGTTTTCAATTCTGCGAGGCATCCAAGCCAACGATAGTCGCATAAAGGTTGTAAGGCTTGCTAAAAACTGCGGTCAGGCATATGCGTTCTGGGCAGGTTTTGATATCAGCAAGGGGGACGTCATCATAACTATGGATGGTGATTTACAGAATGATCCGGCAGATATCCCTTTGTTCTTAAAAGAGATTGAGAAGGGCTTTGAGGCCGTAAACGGATGGAGGCATGCTAGGAATGATAGTTGCGTAAGAAAATCTATTTCCTGTCTTGCAAACTGGTTTATTGGATTAAAGACAGGTGTCAAATTGCATGATTACGGATGCGCCTTTATGGCAATAAGGAGGAGTTTAATGGATCGCCTCCTAAGCCGAGGCAGAGGGTGTCGTTTTATCAAGCCTTTGATTGCTTGCTTAGCTCAATCAATAGGCGAGATTAGAATAAGGCATCATCCGCGTAAACACGGCAATTCAAAATACAGTCTTTTAAAGATATTTAAAACAGGATTACATTTCGCGCTCAGTTTTAAAGCAAGGCTGTTCAAAAGACAGGCGTCCCGTTTTATCATCGAAAATCCTAGGTATTTAGGTTCAAAAACGTGAATAATCCTGCAACTTCAGAAAAAGAAGATTCTAGGTACCCTGAGTTTTTTAGATTTTAGCAATCCCAAGCAAGCCGTCAACTTGTTTAATGATGAAAGGGCCCAAACTGCTATCGGATTAGGTTATGAATAAAGCTCAACGGTACGCTTTATTTTCGGTGCTTTTCATAATCCTTGTTACCGCGATTCTATTCCTGCCGGCCATGCTCGGTCTAAAAGGCATATTCCACGATGATTTAGCATTAGAGGTTTTCCCAAGGCATTTTTTTCTTGCTACCAACCTTCAAAAAGGTATCCTCCCGTTGTGGAACCCGCATATATGGTGCGGGGCCATTCCGTTTTGCGCGCGTTACTACGCCGATACCTATTACGTAATACTCTGGCCGTTTTATTTAATGGCCAATTTAAAGAATATAAATCATGCCTATTGGTTTCTTTATTTGATACCGCTTTTGCTGCATTACATATTAGCTGCCAGCGGAATGTTTTTTTTGCTGAGAAAAGCGCTAAGATGCGATTTCTTCCCGGCGATACTCGGAGCGCTTGCATACATCTATAGCCCGACATTTGTTTACGCATATGTCTGGCTAAAAATAGTAATATTGCAGGCATGGCTTCCCTGGTTTCTGCTTCTTTACATAAAAACAATTGAGGACTTTAGGCCGTGGAAACTTATATTAACGGCGCTTATTTTTGTTTTTATGTTGACGGTGGGCGCCCCAAATTATATGCCATTCGTAATATTTATCTGGATAGCCGTCATTATTATATATTTTTTACAGGCCGTTAAGCAAAGGCAATTAAAGCGGGCCTTCGGTTATCTTTTTATAGCAGGAGGCATAATAGTCTTAGGGCTGGCGCTGAGCGCAGTTTATCTCCTGCCTGTGGCAGATGGGGTTAGTTACACTCTTGCCCATATGAGGCTTTCGCCCGAGGAGGCGCTTTTGTCTCCCGACAGCGTATTGCCGCCTTTTTATCTCGCCACTCTTTTTGCCCCTAATCTATTCGGTAATATAACGGGGTCAAATTTTACCGTCCCCCCATTAAAATTCTATGATGCCAATATGAGCGGCGGGTTAGCGGTGATGTTTCTCGTAACGCTCGCCTTCTCGCTGTCCTTTATAGTCCCAAACGATAAACGGCGCTATTGGGTTATAGCAATGGCGGGCTTGTGTTTTTTTGCCGTTATTTGCATGTTAGGAGATCACCTGCCGTTTTATCGTTATGTAATCGGGTCGCTCCCCCTGGTTAATATTTTTCCTTATCCCATTCGCTATAGGATGATTCAGTGTTTTGCGGTGGCGGTATTGGTCGCCTTGGGTGCAGGATTTTTGGTCGGAGATAAGAGTTTCAAATCAATCTCACTTATAAAAAGATGGGCTTGGTTGTACCTGCTTATTTCTTTCTTTATTGTTGGCTTGGCCTTAATCCAACCTCAAAAAAGCATCTATTCTTCGGCCTGGACAGGAGAAGGCGCTAATATAGTTGACGGGTATCTGCTTTCAAGAGAGCCGGTAGGAATTTATTCTCCTGACACGGCAAGAGTCAAGAAGGTGGGAGTGTTTTTTAGCGGTCCCTCGAGCGGAGAAATAAGATACAGCAACGGACCTATAGATGGTCTCGGAGAAAAATGGAAAAGGGTTTCTAGTTACAGCGTTCCAGCTAAAGGCTGGTTTGAATTTGAGGTAGATGTCGGACCCGGCAAGTTTATTTATATTTATCCCGAGAGGGGTAACGGCGCCATAGGATACAAATTACAGAAGGGAGACCCCACCTCTTTTGTTTATCAAAAAGTATGGAGGGAAGAAATAAATAAGACAATCCTTTATCTATATCTCGAGCCGGATGACATCCTGCCAGCTTCATTACTTTCAAGGTTGCAAAGAGGCTCTATAGTAAAATTTCCGATTTTTTCGTCTTTACTGTATTTATTGGTAGCGGCTATTTTAATTATATGCGTGACGCTCTTATGTCATTCGCAGAAGGCCGGTTACCTGTTATCGTGTTTAGCGGCAACAGAATTTTTTGTTTTCGGAGCAGTCGCTTTTTACGGGACGAATTTCAGCCAGGATTATCTGCCAGGTCAAGCCCGTGCTAAGTCTCCCCTCGAATACAGCATGCTTCGGCGCCAACTGCTCGAGCTGCCTCCCTTGACCGGAAATTCGATATTACGGATAGCAAGCGACCAGCCATTTCATGACAATTTTGCCCAGCTTAATAAGCATTTTTCATTTATGGGATACGAGATGCACCCCTTAGAAAGGCGTTTTAAGTATGCCATTGAAGTTGCCTATGCCAGGGCGATGGATTGGCCATTTTACGAAGGAGATAATTCTTTCCCGCTTAGCAGAGCCTTTTTGGATAACTTTTCTGTAGGTTATTTGTTGACTACGACAGAAAGGCTTCCTTTTTTACAAAGTAATGGCATACCTTTATCCGGAGATCCGGGATTTTTTATGCATATTAACCCCGGGGCGCTGCCGCGCGCGTATACCGTTACAAATATAATCTCTGTTCCTGAACAGGAGCAGCTTAGTCAATTGATAATTGGAGATTTAAGAAATGCAGTTTATATGGATCCCGGAGACTATTCTTTATTTTCCCGGGGCGATAAGGGTTATTCAGAATCAGAATCCCAGTTTGCTATTTTACAGAAAAAAAACCCGATCACAAAAACAGATTTTTCAGATCCCAACCGTATTTATATAAATATAGAGGTAAGCGTTCCTTCAATGTTAGTATTAACAGAGGTATGGTATCCTGGCTGGAGGGCTACAATAAATGGACGTTATGCCAAAATATTCCGTGTAAACTATTGTCAGAGAGGAGTATGGTTAGAGAAGGGGAAACAGACGGTTATTTTGAGCTTCCGTCCATTATCCTGGGCGTGCGGATTAATCATTTCATGTGTAACGCTACTGGGCGCATTTGCATTTCTTATATTAAATTATCTTCGGGATAAAAAGGTCTGTTTTAAAAAATAAGAGGAGAGCCGATGAAATTATTATTTTTAATATTTGCGGCATTAATATCAGCGGATATAATTGGGCATTGCGAAGCAGTTGATGATACGCAGATATCAGCTACTGCTAATGTAAAGTCTTCATCTGATTCGGGCAAGACAACTGTTGGCGAAGCGTTTAATTATTATCGTATTTACTATGAAAATGGCCAGCAGTTTAATCCCTATTATTTGTCTGGTGCTTATTTTAATTTAGCCCAATCCTACTCTACCCAAGGCAATTACCCCAAGGCGCTGGAATACCTGCAAAAGGCGCTGGGGCTTAATCCCAATAATGTTGATGTATATGTTGGCCTGGCACAGATCCATTCCACCCAAGGCAATTACCCCAAGGCGCTGGAATGCCTGCAAAAGGCGCTGGGGCTTAATCCCAATAATGTTGATGTATATGTTGGCCTGGCACAGATCCATTCCACCCAAGGCAATTACCCCAAGGCGCTGGAATGCCTGCAAAAGGCGCTGGGGCTTAATCCCAATAGCGCTGATTATTACTCCAGGGTGGCTGAGATCTATTCTACCCAAGGCAATTACCCCAAGGCGTTGGAATGCCTGCAGAAGGCGCTGGTGCTTAATCCCAATAATGTTGATGTATATGTTGGCCTGGCACAGATCCATTCCACCCAAGGCAATTACCCCAAGGCGCTGGAATGCCTGCAAAAGGCGCTGGGGCTTAATCCCAATAGCGCTGATTATTACTCCAGGGTGGCTGAGATCTATTCTACCCAAGGCAATTACCCCAAGGCGTTGGAAT
>JBAZJK010000003.1 GCA_041651355.1 Patescibacteria group bacterium
GGAGGGTATATCAAGGCCGGATGGTATATCAAGGCCGGAGAGTATATCGAGGCCGGATGGCATATCAAGGCCGGATGGTATATCGAGGCCGGAGGGTATATCAAGGCCGGAGGGTATATCGAGGCCGGAGAGTATATCGAGGCCGGAGGGTATATCGAGGCCGGAGAGTATATCGAGACCGGATGGTATATCGAGGCCGGAGGGTATGTTTTTAGTTTCACCTTTGCCTTAACTTGCAAGGTTTTGATAACGCACCAATTGCCCTTTGGTCGGGAATTTTGGGCAGGCATACCCGCATTGCCGGAAAAATTTAGAGACAAGATTTTGGATACAAGTAAATGTTGGCCCGATTATCAACAGATGTTCACTAAAAAACAGGCACAGCAAATTTGCAAATGGGAAGGGTGGCACTGGATTTTACGTGCGCAACTTGAAATGTTTTTTGGTCTCAAAGAGGAATACAAATTGACAAGTTAATAGGAAGTATTTCGGCTGGGCACAAAGTCTTCAGTAGAGTGGCGCACGGACGGTCAGGGTATTCAACTGCACCTGTCCCGCCGAATATCTTTAGGTTGTGTAGCATCTAAAATGTCCGGCTTCGTCCGTTGATTTGACTAAGTTGCTACACACCTTTTTATGACTTTTAAGGCGGTTGCGGTTTTAGCTCCTCTTTTCCTCCCTCCTGACCCAGCCGCCTTTTTGAACTTAACGGGGGCAGTTTACGAGCGGGCTAATCACCGCACCTTGCGAAGCCTCGGCGTTGCAAGTTTTAGGGACGATAACCCTGCTGCCCCCATATTTTGCCGTGAATAGCGGGGCCGGTGGAGTATGTGCAAGACGCGAATATGAATAGTAAAATGACAGTAAAATCTATGTCGAGGATAAATCCGGCTCTGCTTTTTTAGGCATTATAAGTAAAAAGGAGAAATTATGAGCAAGCGAACACAAGTAGTATGGTTCTGTCTTTTTGCAGCGATGGTATTGTTCTTCTATACTTTCAAAGTATCAAGCCTTATCGCCCCGCCGGTGAAGCCTGACCATATCGTTGATGCCAACGAATTGGTAATATGTGAGGTCGAGGCGAATGTGCGATACTTACAGAAATTAGTCGGCGCAGAACAGGACGGCGTTGTCGGCTACGACACTATGAAAAAAGTCAACGATGCAGTTAAGGCCGAGCGCAAACAGGCCGAGAGGGACAAGGCTAACAAGAACGCAGAGAAATACTTTACAGTTACGGGAGAACCTAATGGAGAGTAATCAACTAACAATCCCCTACGAAGCGAAGCTAATAGCCCGCGCAAGCGACCCTGAAACCAGCCACGATGCTGCGAAGAAGATGGTGAAAGGCGGAAAATTGACGAGGCAGCAGGAATTAGTTTATAGTGCTTTGGTGGTTTACGACAGACCGCAAGGATTTACATTCAAGGAATTACCAATACAAGAAGGCCGTTGTTTGAGCGAATCGACCTGCTGGAAACGTCTCGGCGAATTAGGCCGCAAAAATATGGCCTACTTTCTTAAAGATAATGATGGTAATTTAATTAAGCGTAACGGCAAAAGGTGCTGGAGGGCTATTATATGACTGACGCAGGCCACTTTTTTCTTAGAAGGAGAAATAAATGATAGCCCCAACAGAAAACAAACCGACGGTATCTTTCGCAACAGAGCTAATGCGACTCGTGCAAATTAACTGCACGGATTCTATGGAGTTTGTAAAAGCAAATTTTACGGCCAAAGGCGTAGAGGCCGTATTTGTCGACAAATTTGATAACCAACTATACCGGCTTGTGATTGAGCCGATGCACGAAAGGAAGGAAGGATGAATACATATCACGTCCAAGTCAAAGTAACTGGTTATGCGACTCTCACCATCCTTGCCGAAAACGGGCAGGATTTGCAGGACAGGATACATCACCAAGAAGGATTTGGCAAACACGACATCGACGACATAGATATTAACGAAGTGGAATTTGAACAAATAATTTCTACGGACGAGGCGAAAGAGGAATAAATATGAGATGGACTTTTTATAATCTTTGGAATAGCAGTCTTGAAAACCGAGAGGAGCGGCTACTTAAAGAGCGCAAACATATTTGGGCCTCAGAAATGGGCGGTGCTATGGTTGATAGATTCTTAAAGATGAACGCTGTCTTACCAACTAACCCCCCTAACCCTCGCAGTTTACGCAAGTTTGAGGCGGGCAATATATGGGAATCAATTATAGGCTTTGTATTGTCGAGGGCGGGAATCCTGATAAGCAAACAAACTTACTTGTCCTATCAATACCCGAATCTGTTAGAGGTTACTGGCAAACTTGACTATTGTGCCGGGGGCAAACCGGATTACGACAGAGCTAAGAATCTGGTTAGTAATGAGTTTAATTGGTTGCCGGAATTTATATCCAGAGCCACTATACATATCGTTGAAGAACTGAAAGAGAAATACCCCGATGGACTTGATGAGATAGTTTTGGAAATAAAATCCTGTTCGTCTTTTATGTTTGAGCTATACGAGAAAAAAGGTGTCGGCTCACCAAACCACAAATTGCAGTTATTTCATTATCTCAAAGCTGCTGGTAAGTCCGAAGGGCATATAGTCTATGTGTGCAAAGACGATGCTCGGTTATTAGAGATAGGAGTGGCTAATCCTTCGTCAGTCGAGGATATTTACAAAATGGATATTGCGGAAATTACGACCTACATACAAGCCAACGAAAAACCGCCACTTGAAAAGCCGATTGTATTTGATGATGAGTTTGGCAAGTTTTCTGCGAACTGGAAAGTAGCTTACAGTAACTACTTGACTTTGCTTTATGGTCTGGAAAATCAGTTTGCTTTCGATAGCAAATTTAAGCCAACGGTCGAGAAATGGAATCGGGTACTCGGCAGAGTAAAGAACGGCGACAAAATGACGGATAAGAATCTTGAAGCATTAGACGAAATATCCGAAGCTGGTTTTGACATTGAACAAGTAAAAAAGGCGGTGTTAAGTGAAAATAACATTACAGCAAATCAAGAAGTTGAATAAGAAAGAACAATCATTTTTGAAACGATGGATAAACAATTTTTTAAGGAGAATGAAAAATGAACTTCGAGCAAGTAAGGCAAGCTAACGGCCAACTCGTGACAATGTTGGCAATGGTAGTAGAGGTTGGCCCAAGCAAACTGAATAGAAATCAAAAAGCGTTTAGACCCTGCAAATTACAAGACGATTTAGGCGAGCAGCATTCAGTCACCGTAAATCAAGGCAAGGGCCTTTTAATAGGCGATGCCGTATTGGGCAAGAGATGTCAATTCTCCCTTAGTACTTATGCGGGCCAGAACGGTGTAGCGTATTCCGGCTTCTGGAGTGATAAGGCACAGGTCAATCAGGCTACACAAGCTCCACAAACCCCCGCCAGAGTGTCTTTTCCGCCACAGAATCAATCAAAAGCCCCGACACCTACCGTTGCCCCCAAAGTGGATTGGGACGCTAAAGACCGCCGTATGGCTAAAATAAGTGCCTTGCGTGGCGCAGTAGAAAAACAGGTAGTTATGGCCGATATAGCTAAGGACTTGACTGTAGTAACGAAGGACAAGATTATCGAAACTGCCGAGTTTTTCCTCGAATGGATTTATCGTGAGCCTGAATCGGATTTACAAAAACAGGCCGGTGATTTATTAGCAGGCGTAGCCGATTTCGACCAGCTTAATGCCGAAGCGCGGGCAGATGAAGGGGAATGTCCAATCTAATGGAACTTTACCCTACAATCAGGAATCACAGGAAGCATTACCCGCCTGTCCAGATGGCGTTCAAAGAGGCTTATTTCTTATCGATTAAAGATGGGACAATACTGAAAGAGTCCTATTCTAAAATGGGTAAGCCTAAAAGCCACAAGCAATGCAAAGCGATGTTTGCCGTGCCAGTAGAATTGGTCAGATTAAAACTTAAAGAAATGCACATTGACGTTTGCTGTTGCGAAGTGAACAGGGAACAGGTTTATGACATTCTTAAAAAAGCCTGTTTTGGCGTGGGTGACCACGGCGAAACACTGGGCTTGTCAGAGATGACAACGGAGCAAGCAAATCAGGCTTACAAGAATTGCCAACAGTGGGCGGCATCGCAAATATTCTTAGACATCCCCGACCCCGACCCTAACTGGCGTGAAAAAAAGAAGGCTAAGCAATGAAAATCTCCGCAATAAAGCAGACAGGCGACAGGACGTTTGAGATACCCGATGTATTTAATTGCGTACTTCGCCATACCGACCCGATGGGCGACAAAAAAGAGACGGCCTGCTTATTAGACCCGACATTGAATACGCCCTGCCCTGATTACAAGAACGTGCCGACAGATTGTTTGTTAAGAAAAGGTATTACGCTTACAATAAGGAGTTAAAGAAGTAATGGGCTTTGCTAAGAATTACAACAACAAGCGGAGAATAGACACTATCGGCGGAAAGACGTGCAACTTTCGCTCTAAAGGTGAATGGAGGCTTGCTCAATACTTTCAGTTGCTAAAAGACGCTTGCGAGATTAAGGATTGGGAATATGAAACACATAAGTTTGTATTTCCCGATAGCACTTGGCTTGTGGATTTTGTTATCCGCAATAATGACGACACTTTTGAGTATTGGGAATTCAAAGGATTGTTTGAAGCTGATACAAGGCTAAAGCTTAAGTTGCTAAATAAGTACGAACCTCAAGTGAAAATCACTATGGTATTTTACTCAAAGAACGATGCCAAAAAGATTAAACAGTCTTTGAAATATCTCGACAAGGTATGCGTTTTAACGACCAACGGAATCAATACTATTTACAACAAGGCTACTGCCGGTACTTTCGGCAGGCTCGGCCTGTAGAAAAGGAGAATGGAAGTATGGCAAAGATGAAAGAACCAACAAGTTTCAATCAGATGCAGGTAAAATTAAAAGATTTGAGGTATAAAGTTCGCGCCCTACAAAAAGGCATAAACGAACTCAAATCCACCGGAATTAGGGAAAGCGAGATATACCAAATGGTTTTGCGTTCTGCGAACAGATTTTATGATAGCCCTCGAAAGTATCAGAAGCCACTTAGTGTAGTTATGGTCAAAGCCATTATAAGTGGAGTGGAACACCTTGAAGATTTTGTATATCCCGATAAGAAACTTAACCCTTAACTTTCAGCGTGGAGAATTAACTTGCCACACTACGGAAAGTGTGTTATAGTTTAGGTGTGAGTATGGACGTAACGACAATCAAACAATATGCGGTTAAAAGGGTTTTCGGACTGACGCACCGTTGCGCCCGTATTCACACCGAGAACCCTTTTTCACTTGCAAGGCAACGAAATGGCAATTATGGAATGGTTCAAAGTAAATGGTTATAATGTAGTCTATGGTTCTTTAAGGCTTGACCCACCAATACATCAACTCGTATTCTTGAAGTTGTTGGCAATGGCCTCTATCAGCCGTGTTGCCGGAACGGTCTGTATCGCCTCTGATGTGCCATATCCCGATGATGTTTTAGCAGCCACACTCGGCGTTTCAGTCGAAGAACTACGAACAGCCATCAAACACCATCAAGAACAACAACAAGCTCGCATCAAAATCAACAGTTGGGGTGGCATTGAAATACAAAAATGGGCGGAATATCAGTCAAAAAGCTATTTACGGGTCAGAAAACACAGAGAATCGTTGCGATGTAACGCTGATGTAACAGATAGTAACGTTGACGTAACGGATAGAAGAGAAGAGAATAGAATAGAAAAGAATACATACAGTCAAGAGTTTGAGATTTTCTGGTCAATCTATCCGAAGAAAGTCGGCAAGGGGGCCGCTTACGTTTCGTGGCAGAAACTATCGCCTGATTTGGCGTTGCGTAATAAGATTAAACTCGCAGTCGAATGTCAAAAGCAATCCAAAGACTGGCTGAAAGACGGCGGTCAGTTTATACCACACCCCTCAACGTGGTTAAATCAACGCAGGTTCGACGATACCGGCTTGAGCCTACCACAGAAACCCCCGCCGAGAAAATGGGTCTGTGTAGTTTGTGGTAAGGAAGCACATAGTCGGGAGAGTGATGGTAAAAGTTTCTGCTCAGATAAATGCCGATACGGAGGAAATTTTGGAAAGGGCTAAAAGATGAAATCGAAAATTGTATGTGGATGTGCCGCCGGATTCAAAGCTGGTCGGGTTAGAACAGCCGAATTAGAGTCGAAGGTTCGCGGGTTCTGCGAGCGGTTTGTTAGTAGCGCAAAAGCGGCGAATAAAAACGGCAAGGTTAAAATCACAGACCTCGTCGGCGAAGCGGAAAGTATTTTGAAAATGATGGATGAAAAAACGGAGACAAAAAATGAATAAGGTTGAGTATTTTAACAAAGAACGGACAGTTTATAGGCAAATACGAATCTGCCCCGCCGGAAGGAGATAAGAATGGACACTGTAATTTATAGAGCGTTAACAAAAGACTTAGGCCGAGAATGTTTCGGATACTATGGTAAAATCGAGGGCAAACATTGCATCATTCTTGATGATGCAGAAATAAAACCAATAGACCCTGATAGGGGGCTGTGTGACGGTATTTATGGCTTTGTCGAAGTCCAGCCCCACACCGTTGCCCAATACACGGGCAGGCTGGATAAGAACAAAAAACCTATTTTTGGCTCGATAGAGATTGATGGGGTAAGAAACAAAGGCGGTGACAGACTAAGGTACAATTACCATATAGATTATCCCGACTGTGATTTCTTCGGAGATGTGGTGTGGGACATAAGAGTATTAGAGCCAAACGATGAAGAAGCAATGCACGTTGGCTTTGTATTGTACGCCGAAGAAAAAAACGGCGAGGTCTGGTATAGCTGCATACCAGATTTGAAAGATGTTGAGGTTATAGGCCGCCAATATGATTAGGAGAACGATAATGGTAAGTAAATTGTTGTGCTGGTTAATGGGTCACAGATGGGAAGTTTTTACTTCAATAGATAATAGCAGTTTCACTGTTATATGTAAGCGGTGTTTGAAATGCGTAGGATTTGATGATGAAGATTGTGGCAAGGAAATAGAGGTGAAAGATGAGTAATTCAGGATTGATTTGTGAGTGTGGATTTAAGTTTGCAGGAGCAGGCGAGTTTCGCAACTGCGGAGCATTTATAACCAAAAACGTCCTCGGCCCCGAATACTTCGAGGAAATAATGAAGGAGAAAAAATGAGATATAAAGTTTATTGCGAATTTGAGATTGACGGGATAGTTCATCGGGAAATCGCTGGAACAGAAAATTGGTTTTTATTGACACAAGCGGGCCGTCTTATGTCGCACGGGCCAATGAGCTTTAATCCCAATGTGGAACAACAACACAAAAACCTTGTGGTTCTTCTAATGACCAACTACCAAGATAAATATGGCACAGAAATTGGAGTGGGGGATATTCTGATGCCCGGGAAACGTGAAGTGCTTTTTGGGGAATATAGGAGTCCAACGGAACAAGGCACTGGCTTCTATACAATATCCCACCATAAGAATTTTTTGGAGAAGATGAGAGCCGAAGAGGGGATACCATTTAGTTTTTCATCTTGTCAGGCGATAGATTCGGAAATCATCGGGAATAAATGGCTAAATCCTGAATTGTTGGAGGAAAAATGAGTAAGTTAAAATAGTGTCCATTTTGCGGGGACGAAGGGAAAGTCGAAGTTTTCAGAGATTGTGAATATCGAGTTGAAATGGATACAAAAAAAGCCTTCATAATGATATTTGCAGCCCCGCCGGAAGGAGATAAGTAGAATGGAAAAACCAAAAACACTATTAGAAGCACTTGAAAAATCACAGGAACATTGGATTGACTTGATTGAGAGATATAGCAGTATAAAAAGTAATCCCGCAAGGCTTTATATTTATTCAGACTCCTGCCCGTTATGCCAATTTTTGCAGACGAATTGTTATAATTGCCCACTTAAAAATGTCAAGGTACGCTCTTGTTGTTTAGAGTGGATAAATGCTCTTAATGCTTGGGGCACTTATGGCTTTATCCCCGCCGCTTGGAAAATGGTCGAGAGATTAAACAAGGAAATAATGAATAAACTAATCAATACGAGCCACCCCGCCGGAAGGAGATAAGAATGAGTAACAGTAAAATAGATTGGTGTGACAAAACGTGGAATGTTACCGGCGGCTGTTCAAAAGTATCTGCCGGTTGCCTGAATTGCTGGGCAGAAAAGCTAACCGCTAATCGTTTCAAGAATAACCCCCGCTATGACGGCCTCACGGAAAACGGCAAGTGGACAGGAGAGATAAAACTGTTCGAGGACAGACTTGACCAGCCATTGCATTTGCGCAAGCCGCAGCGAATCTTCGTTTGCAGCCAGAGCGACTTGTTCCACGAGGAAGTGCCGTTTGAGTTTATAGCAGAAGTGATGGAACCTATGGCGTTCTGTCAAGAGCATACCTTTCTTATCCTTACTAAACGGCCAGATATTGCCGCCGAGTTTTTCAAGTCAATAAATATCTACATAATATTTCCTAATCTCCATCTTGGCGTATCAGTCTCCACGCAGGAAGATGCCGACGAAAACATACCGATACTCTTGCATATTCCGGCGGTGGTTAGGTGGGTTAGTTTTGAACCACTGTTGGCCGTTATAGACTTAAACAGGCATTTTTGGCGACCCATTATCGAGACAACGCATAATGACCCTCTTGGTGAGGTTGTAGATTATGAACCTCGGAAAACATTTAATTGGTGCGTAATTGGTTGCGAACATCTCGGCGGCGGCAAAGCAGGCCGCTTTCAGGACGGATTCATAGATGCGGCGATAGATATTGTGAAACAGTGCAAAGAAGCCGGTATCCCCGTATTTGTTAAGCAGATACCAATTAACGGTAAAGTATCGCATAATCTCGCGGAGTGGCCAGAAGAATTAAGGGTGAGAGAGGTTTTGAAATGAAAAAGATAAAACTTAATACAAGCAATAAAAGCATACGACCAAAAAGCTAAGGAGTTGTTTGGAGAATTTGCATATACCAACAACGACATATCGAAGTTCCCGAAGGAATTGCGGCACAGAGAGATATTAAAAAGCGGAGTTGCGTAGCATGAGTGATATGAAGGAACAGGATATTTTTGGGAAGGGCATTTTTAAAACTTGGTTGGAAATAAGTCCCAAAATAGACTTAGATGAATTTCTCGCTACTTTTACGGGATTTTATTTTCAGGGCAGGAAGGGATTCCTGAAATCTCAAGAGTATCTCCGGGAAAAAAGGGGCGACTGCATAGTGACTTTCCATAGTTGGTGGGTGGTACTAAAAAATGGGGCGGACTGGATGAATTGCCTCAAGTTCAGTCGCCACATGAATGACTGGAAAGGTGACGAAAACACATATTTGGGTGAGTTTATAAATGGCAAACGCAAATCGGAATGAAAATAAAGGACAATATTATGAATCAAATAAGCGAAGTATATACTTACCGCACAAGCAAATAGGGGATTTTCCGCCAATTCAGCAAAAAACCGCAAAATTAAGAAAAAACAATGTTAATTCGTAAATTTTTTCAATATCTATCAATTTTGCTATTGTGGTTTAACGCAAAGGTGTATAATTGCTACTGGAAGAAAAAAAGGAAGAAGGAATCTCTAATGGCATATGGTGCGGGAACAATCGCTAATTATTTCTTGCAAAAAGGATTGGAATCCGCCATACCTATTACACACTTAAAACTTCAAATAAAAAAGCGGCCAGCACTTGCCAGCCGCTAAGCGATGAAGAAGCAGGAAAGTCATATCGTTATGGTTTTACTGTTATGAGACTGCCGAGACAAGGCTTTGGCTGTCCGTATTTCTTGCTTAGCAAATAAGCCGCCCGTCGCGGCGATACTCGTTTGCGCCGCTTATTATCCACTCTTAAAAGAAACTTGAGCCAACCACAAATCTCCGAACAATACCATTTTTTATCATTCTGAATAGGTAAGGGAAGCACAAATCCGAATATGCCCCTAAAGTCATATTTGGCCCCAACGAGCTTATTGGCTTCTTCCAGAACGACCTCCAGTCGTTCGCTATCTACCTCGCATTCAATATAGTCCCACCTTCTCAAATGATTACCTAAAACATTGACAGCAGGCGCAAAACGAACACCTTCGGCATCGCCTCTCGTTGTCGATGAGAAACATCGCCCAAAAATCATTGGTGCAGTAGTTCTGTCCTTTTTTCTTGTCCAACAGATACCTTCGTTGTTACATTTACAGAACCTTCCCTGTTCGTCTGGCAGCCATACCTCTTCGTGGCTATAGTTATATTTGAGAACTTTCCAGTTATAAAATAAGCCAAGCAGCCAAGTCCAGCCGACTATCGCTTTGCCTACCCCGCGTTCACCTTTAGGCTTATGGAATACAAACCTAATCTTTGTTTTGGCTTCCATTATTCACCCTTCGATGTGAAACCAGCCTCGAAACCTAAGCTGAATGCTCCGAGCGCAATGTTTTTAACGTTATCACCAACCTCAAATTCGCTTTTCTGCTTTGCAAATTCAATAACAAGATTACCGGTATTGGGGTCGATTTCTATGTGAGCATCTTCTAACGTCTGCGGGCCGTTGCGGTCATAAACAACTTCGATGGTTTCTGTAATAGCAACAATTACACCTTCTGAATAGTCCGTCTTAATGGTTTTGCTTAGATGTGTTTTAACACCACACCCACTAATTACGACCGTTGCTAATATCAGGCATAGCACTATTAGTATTTTAGCCTTCATCTTTTGTCTCCTTTGTATTTGAATAAATTGTTTTCTTTGCGAAATCTATTTTAACACCAACGTCACTAATAGCGATAAAAACATCAGGGCTATTGGCGAAGTGGTCTTGTTCGTCCATCTTGGCGATTAGATTCTCCAATTCCTCAAACTTGTAGTCAAGTTCTTTAAGATGAGTTTTTAGGTTGCTCATTTACTTACCCATATTATTCTTACAACTGTATTTGCCACTACAACGACAACACCACCAATAATAGAACATATCAGACCGAACCCTGTCTTGAATTTTCCTACATCACATTCGGCCTTATGTAGTCTAATATCTTTAGACCACTCAGTCTTGGCGTTTTCTATGGCCTTATATGCAGCACGGTCGGCAGCAAGTTCTATGTAAGCTCTTTCGCCTTCGGTAAAGTGGCCATTGAATTTCTCTGTATTACCTGTGTTGCCATTCATTGCTTAGAGTCCTTTCCTTTAGTTGGGAATATCTGATAGTCTTTTTGTTTTAACGTCTCTTTGAGCGTTAGGATTATAGAATTTTCGGGGATTAGACAGCGACTCTTGTATCATTTTTATTCCCGCTCTTTTTTTTGCCTGTTCAATTAAACTTGTTAAATAGGTTCTATTTTGTAAAGACTTTTTTGTCTGTTCAGGCTTGCCAACAAAAATTTTAAGGCGACTATCATTGTTAAGATTAGTAGCGACTAATTCCTGATAATGTTGGTATCTATTATCATTCAAAGTCCAATCACGCCCAATCGTTCTTTCAATGCCAATGTCAATTCCAAAATCCTTAAAAACTTGTCGGTATTCAGAGTTCAAAAGACTTTCGACTTTTTCACCTGCCCTCTTAGTGGATTCGGAAGGAAATTCATAACTTTTATCATATTTACTCTGTTCGATTTTCTTTTGCAATTCTAATGGTTCGAGGTCTTTTTTGTATTTCTGTTTCAAGTTGGTCTGTTCAAATTGATTAAGGTCTTCCCACTTTCTATTGTATTTTTGTTGGGCAATCTTATCCTTAAGTTCTGTAATTTTTTTATAAGACGATTCAGGATAAGTCGAGACATTGGCGGAATATGCCGATGCCGCACCTGCTGCCAAACCTTGTACCAAACCATCCGAAGCCATTGCATCGTAAATGCTTTGGGCAATTTGCGGAGTAATGCCTCTTGCAATAACTTCCAATTTGTTGATTTTGTTGCCCTGAAAATCCTTACCTGAAAATAGCTGCCTTGCAAACCCAATAGCTGCTGTTTCTCTGCCCTTGCCGTAACTTGTTAATGTCTCAGACATGGCAGGAACCCTGTACTCACCAATTTTTGTCTGTGTTTTTCCGTTTATTGCTTCTTTGGATTTAAGATAAGTACCCGCAGCAAGGCGGGCAACAGTTCGATAGAATTGTGCATCGCCACCACCAATATCATATCGAGTGTTTTGGGATTTAGTCTTACCCCAATCACTTGAAAATATATTTATATCACCATCAATGGGCGGTTCTTTGTCGGGGTATTTACTTCGCCAGTAATTCCCTGCCATTTGAGATAGTAAAGAGATTAAATGTATCTTACCCACCTCTGTCGCTATAAGTTGTGCAGCATAACCACGACTTCCCTTGTTGGCCAATAACGCTTTAATCCTATAGGGCCTTGAAAAAGTCATACTCGGAGAAAATAGGATATAATTTGCCAACCGCTGTATTTCCTTGCCCTGTGGACTTTTTGCTCTTAATAGTTTCATAAACGCGTTAAGAGTATCCGCATAATTAGCTTGGTGTTTCTCAAGTGTAGCAGGAGAAAGATTTTTTGCGTGCGACCATTTTTCGGCCTGTTTATCCCATATACCCTGTAAGATGCTATCTGTTCCGGCAACCATAGAGCGTTCAGAGGCCATCATCAATTTACCATAACCCCTAATTGGTTTACTTATTGTGTTTAATACCCTCCCTCTTTTCGTTCCAACTTTTGCAAGTGTTTCGCCTAATCCAAATTGAAACCATTCCGCCCTATTCTTCGAATAAGGCGACCTACTAAGAAAATTAACTCCTGATTTTACTGCGATTTCGTGGTTGGGATTTGACTTAAGTTTATTCATCGAATCATTAAAAAACTGTTCACTCCCGTATGCTTTAGTAGCCACTCCAACGCCTTTGGCATACGCGACCGGCTCTCTTGCCATAAAGGAAGATGCTTGTCTTGCCGTTTGAACATCTAAAGCAAATGGAGACTTAAACACCTGAATAATTAATTTTGGAATATCCCACGGATTAAAAGGCCTTTGACTAATTATGTTACTGGCGATTTTTTCTGTAACTTCCCGTCCAATTACTTTTTCAATTTGCTCAAATTCCCTGTTGGTAGGTATTTTGCCATTGCGCAAACGGTCGAGTGCATCAACTATTTCACTCCTGTCAAACTGGTTTTTTACACTGGTTTTGGGATACAATGCCAATACTTTTTTGGCGTAACCATTCCATTCTGTATCGGTTAAATTTGGTGGCGTTATTTCAGGAACATCGGCCCGTCCTTTATATCCACCCTTAGACCTCATTATGGAGTCCCACTCCGTACCACCTCTTTTTAACGAGCTTTGCAGGTAACTTGTCCCCTTAGCGGCTTGCTTGCGGCGCAATTCACTTATGGCCGGTTCGACTTCTGATTTCCGCACCTTCTTTGCCACCTTAGACCATTGTAGCAATTTCTGATTAGCAGAGTTTATCTCGCTTGCCCCACCAGTTCCCATTACCGGCTCAGCCTCTATTATCCTTTTGCTATCGGCGGTTACTATCTGTTCTTCGGGTCTGTCCAAAAAACCTTTTTTATTTGCATACTTCCCTCTCTTCTGGACGATAATGGAATTTCCCTTTGTCTTGACAGTAACATTATAACCGTATTTATCGGCACTTGCCTTCACTGATTCCGCTTGCGTCTTTGCGTATTGAGGATTGTAAAAGGTGTATTTAACACCACCTTTAGGAATTTTTTCCACAGACTTCAACATCTTGAGATTTTCAGGCATATCCGGCGTAGTTCTTTTACCACCATAAGATGATAGTAATGCACCCATAGTTGCTTGAGTAGCAATTTCACCTGGCGTTCCACCTTCCACGGCGGCCATCCCTCCTAAAACTGCCCCGCCCGCCCCCCTCCTTAAAATAGGGCCTTTAACCTTTGAAACACCTCGTAGGGCTTTACTAAGAGCAAATCTTTTGACTCCACCTTTCACACCTGACAATACTTCATTTCCGGCAACTGGCGTACCTTTTTTATGAGATTCTGCCATTGAAGAAATAGCCGCATAAGGAACATTGCCCATCCATTCAGCTGTGCTAACAGGTAGACTGCCTGCTATATTTCCTGCAATACCAGTTATGCCGCCTCCACCTACATCGGCAACATCTTGTTCTTGATTAGCAACATTACTTCTAAGAACTGTTGCTATTTTTTGTAAAAATTCCGGTTTTTTGATATGCGGAATATGAAGTTGGTCGCCAATATCAGATGACATATCGGCCATTTTGTCAATTTTCTCTATAAATGCTAATTCAGAACGACTCGCACCAAGAGCTAAATTTGTACCAAAGGACAATACTGGCTGGACAATGGGACGCGCAATTTTGGGAAACGCGTTCAATAGCGGTCTGTCATAATCCCAATCCGTTTTGGAAAGTTCTGGATATTTCTCATAAATGGTAGGTATCTTCTTTTCTGTTTTAGTAACCTCGTCAAAGACGTTTCTTTTGGGGGATACCGACACCTCGTCAAAGACGTTTTTCTTTGGAGGACTTGATTCTGTTATTGTATCAAAGATATTAGACATATCTAAAACGTATAGCCCCTCTGTCTTGCTATTTCTTCAGCCTTCGCTCTATCCCTGCCAGCTTCATTTAGAATCTGTTCGGCAGTTTGTCTATCGAGTATTTTCTTGGTTGTTTCCCCAGTTGGTTGAAATTGAAACTGATTTGGGTCAAATTCAGGTTGCGGAACCAGATTCTCTGAAGGAGACATGCCCATCCAGAGTTGATTGTACTCGGCATATTCCTGTGGGGTCATTTGTTCAAACGGTATCTTTTTTAATTCATTGAGTCTGTCTATTCTGGCCTGCGTGAGTTGTTCTTGTGGAGTTTGTTTGCCTCTTTCTTCGGCTCGTTTTTGAATATCGAATATCTCTGCGTCCTGTTTCGTTCTGGCCGCTGCCTCATCCGCATATTTCTGGGCTTCTTCAATAATGCGTAACTTCATTGCGGGTTCAGAACTAAGTGTATTTGCTTTTGTTATTTCTGGCGCAGTAACTATATTTGCAACATTTACGGGCGATTCCGCGGCGATACGTTGCGTATCGGGTGTCATCTCTAAACCCTTTACTTCTGCTGCCGCTTTAGGCAAGGCATACTGGCCCTCTGCTTCCGATTTCTTTCTCGCAGCAAGTTGGCCTAAATAGTCAGTAAAAGCCTGTGGAGGCGCATATTGCTCATAGACATTACCAAATTGTTCTCCATAAGACGTGTCAGGATTAAGCATACTTCTCTTGCGAGCTATGACCTGCGCCATCTGTTCAGGGGATTGGTTTCTGTTGAAACTTGCATAGACCTGCTCATCCTGCATCTCAGGGTCTAATAATTTTCGTCTACTTATCATAAATCTCCTTAGTAATTATATATCCCGCTTAATGAGGATTGTGAATTTAACATATCACGTCTTTTTTTCTTTTTAGTTAAGGCATCTGCGCCATTCGCTGACTTCATAGGTATAAAAGATGAAGGTGTAAACGCACCCATAGTCGGCGATGTTTTCATTCCAGCATTAAATTTCCCATAGGTGTCCTGTGAACCCCATCCCTTAGAAGGCGGAGAAAACCACTTGCCAGTATCGTAATTTACCACGCTGCCAAATTGTGGGGTCGGTTTTCCACCAGAACCCCCTTCTCTCATAGGGATATTAAACGCTGAACTCGGCCAGTAGGTCAGGGGATTTACTTTAGCCACGTTTGGTTGTCCTATATTTCCCATGCCCATATTAAAACTGGATGTCCTATCGTAATCACTCGAAGGTGTAATTCTGTTTATCATTGACTCGCCAGACAATGCACCTTTTGGCAGTATCCAAGAAGATGACAAGTTCGGTTCTTCCTGTTGTGGCGTAGATTGATAACCCATATTACCACCGCCCCACCCGTTTTTGCCTTTGAGCATAGATGACCTTGTTGGTGCTTTGAAATAGCGGTCAAATCCCATTCCTGCTATTTCAGAGGGCATCTCTGGTTTGGCCATACTCTTGGTAGCCGTAACCTGCCCTGTAATGGGGTCTGTTTTGTAAGTTAATGGCTGTTGGTTGTATAATTCAGTGTAATAGTCTATAATCGCATACGGGTCGGCATGGCTCCCTACCGGCACTATCCCACTTGACGGTGCTATTTCGGACATCGACCTTAAAGGGTCTGTGTTTGACAAATATCCCGCCCTATTTGGCATTGTTTTACTACCATAGTATTTTAACGACATATTATTTTCCTTTTGGACAAACTACTTCTTTATATATCAAACTTTTATACCCGCAACAACCCCTCCAGATAGAGCAGCTTGGCTCATCACAATCGTAACATTGCTTTCTCTTGGTACTATAATCTTCAAAATTGACAATCGTAAACTGCCCGCCGGTTACTGCGGGAAGGCTTTTACGTTCTTTTACTATTTTATCATAGTTAATCTTCAAAGAATCTGCATCAACGGGTCTAACCTTGTTTCTGGGAAACGGTTTTGCAATCTTTCTATTCGGTTGTATTATTCCGTCACTTTCTTTTACCCAGCAACCAAAACGGCAACACCATCTTTTTTTAGCTGATATATCCCTACACTTCCGGCAATCAGCAATTTGCTCAGGCGTAAATTTTGGTTGGGATATTCGATTACAAAGGTTTTTAGTCATTTATAACTATACCTCTCACCACGACATCGCCCGCACGAAAGCTCCAGCTTAAAACGCCTAAACTATCCAACACCCAAACATACTCGTAGCCTCCTACATACACATTACCATCTGTGCCTACTGCAATACTGTATGTATCAGACCCAGTATTAAAAGGAAAAGGCAAAATTATGCTTCCTGAACTGTCTAATTTCCAGACACTCTTCAAATCACTGTTAGCTCCTGCTACATAAACATTCCCTTCTTCATCAACTGCAATACCATACGCATCGTCTCCTGTATCATAACTCCACAATATACTTCCAGAGCTATTTAACTTCCAAACACTTTTCCAGCTGCCGCCGTCATACACGCGATTACCTGCCACATAAACATTACCCGCGGAATCCGCGGCCACGGCGTTATTAACGGTACTCTTTGTATTAGCAGTCCAAATTTCATTATGGTCAAAGTCGAGCTTTATTACGTTTATATTGTCGACTAATGTACCTGCTACATAGATATAGGCCCCCTTGGCGGCAATGCCGAAGGGGTCTATATCAATAGAATAATCCCAAAGCGGATTGCCCGAATTATCTATTTTCCGAATGGCGGCGTCAGTGGGTGGTACTTCTAATGGTTGTATTATAAAATAAGCATTCCCGTCAGCACCCACAGCAACACCACGTGCATCTGCACCATTATAAATCTCCCAGAGAAAGTTGCCGCAGCCGTCAAACTTTGTAAAATTATATCCCTCCGCCACAGTCGCGACATATACATTAGAATCAATATCTAAAGCTATACCTCCTGACTCATAATCTGTATGCTGACCCCAGATAGTACCGCAACAGCTGCTAATTTTTTGAACCGATATAGTATTCAGTGGGTCTGCCTGCACACCTATTACACAGACATTTGAAATACGAAAATCAATCTCATTTAATTTTATATCGGCAGTATTAGAAGAAGAAAAACGAATACGTGCTTTTGAAACAAGCGGCCCAGCCGCTATACTCTTTTCAACCCATTCCGATTGTGCAAATTCCCCCTGATAAATATCGTGCCAGTCACCGTCATAGTAAACGTCTATGTCTACTATCGGACTACCTGCTCCTTCGAAGACCGCTTGGAATCGAATTTTATCATACGTGTCAGGAGTGATTAGCAATTCAAGAAAACTGCTCCAAGTCCCCTCACAAGAGCTTATGGCAGAAGATAACAAACTGCCATCATATGCAGCTATTTCGTTGACCCACAAATTATCGGCATCGTTATATCCAGTAGGTTTTTTCCACAAGTTGGTTGTAACAATATCACTTTGAGCGTATGCTTCCGAAATATATTCCCAGACTTTATTTCCTGCACTATCGAGTTTCCAAACACCGCCGTTTATCCCCCCCACCACCAAACTATCATCAGCATCAACGTTTACAACATTCCCGCCGACAGAGACCTCCCAAACAAGACCTCCTGAATTACTTAATTTCCACGTGTGACCAATAGCTGATTCCGGCCCCGCCACGTAAACATTGCCTGCTGAATCTACATCAATATCTATCAAAGATTCTTCTGGATTTCCCGTGTCATAGCCCCAGATTATACTTCCCGAACTGCTTAGTTTCCAAACAGTGTTTTCTTCATCATTAGTATCAGTAACTCTATCCCCCGCTACATAAACGTTGTCGTCAGTGTCGACAGCAAGTCCGAGAGCAACCTCACCTCGTCCTGTCCCAGTTTTGTAAGACCATAGTAAATTACCGTTCGTGTCCAGTTTCCATACGTTTTTATTGCTTTCTAAATTTACTGGCCCGCCGACATAAACATTGCCTGCTGAATCCACGGCTACACAGAGAAGAGAAACCTCTGTATTATAAGACCATAGTAAATTACCGTTCGTGTCCAGTTTCCATACGGTATCCACTATTTCAGACTCTACTACCAAACTGCCTACCACATAAATATTATCATTAGCGTCTATAGCAATACCATATAAATTTCCTCCTGCCCCAATATCAAACGACCAGTCTAAGCCGCCGCGGCTGTTTAACTTCCATATAGTTTTACTATCCGACCTCAGCCCCGCTACATAAATATTACCATCCGAATCCGCAACCCCGCCATTAAGATACGTGACATGGGTAACACTTTTCCAAACGCATGTATGAAGCCTCCAATAAGTCTCCCAATTTACGCCGGTACCAGGCTCGTCATCGGCTGTAGAGGTATGCGGCAGTATGCAACTATAAATTTTATTGGCATCTCCCGCCTCGCTTACATAAGATAAGGAATTGTACAATGTATCCGCAGACCAAACTGCGGTAGCTTCGCTGGCAATATCGAGCTTCCAAATATCCGCTCCGGCAGTTGGATTAGTCGCAATAAATATATTTGTATTTGGTATTGTGACCGCGAACTTTCCAGTCCCCCAGTCTACACAACCATAATATGTATCTTCGCAGTCTTCATTATACGAATCAATAGTGAGGGCAACCATACCAGCGTGTTCACCTGTCCAGTTGATACAGGCTGACTGCGACAAACATGCGTATTCAGCTAAGTCGAATGTTATCGTAGATGGATATGTCACGCAACCATATATGGTAGTAGCCATTTAACATTCATCCAGAGTAGAATATATTGCACCATTTTCATCAAAAGCAAGACCCTTTGAAGCTGTCAAATTTACATACAATTTACCATTTTCATCAAAAGCAAGACCCTTGTCCTCGTCTATTTCTATATTGCCTGCTCTATAAGAATAATTCATAACTGATTCGTTTAAGATATTATAAACATCTCCATCGGTCATCATTATGTTTTTAATGCCACTCAAAGCATCCTCGATTGATTTAGATACCTCGTCAAGAATGTTTTCTTTTAGTTCTTTTAGTTCTTTTAATTTATTCTCATCACTGGCCATTTCAGGCATCGGCCCGACCAGACTACCTCTGACAGATTCGGTGTCTATACCTTTAACACCGTTAACCTTGTAAATCGCACGTTCCTCAAGTCTGACGGCAACTGCGTTTATAAATTCATCGGTTATTTCCATTATCTCAACGCCCTCTCCCGCCTAACCACACCCAAAGCGGAATAAACTATACCCGAAATAGGCGCAGTACAAGCAGCCGGAACGGACAGTGATATTTCAAAGTATCGACCGGAATTTATGGGCTTTAACTTTCCCACTAAATCAGCGTCAGTATGTAACCATTCCGTGCTCGACATAGCACTTGTTTCGCTCGCCCTTTGATTCTGGTACATCGAAACAGTAACGGAATATCCATTCGTAATACCAGTATATAAAACGTCTATATCTAATTCCTGTTTTACTACACCGCCACTTTCCTGCCCAAGCCAGAATTTAAGAGTTTGTGTACCACTTCTGCTATCGAGAATCGGAGTATTCCCACTCCTAACTAAATGCTGCTGATATAATCCGCTAACATAGGCCACTTTAGACTCTACCGATAAATTATAACATCCTACAAATCTATCCTTATCGGCTTGATAGACTATCTGCTTACCAGACAAAGACCACCAGTATTCGTTTAATTCGCCCACCCAAACACCTCTGCTCGAACCAAGATTGGCGGGATTGAAGTAAGTATCTTTGCTGCTATCGAATATGTCAATCTTTCCAAGATTCAATCTTCGTGGAAATTCAGTTAATAACCACAATCCCTTACTATCCGCACCGAATACCCCATAAGGAGTTGATGCTAAAGTCCACGCACTGCACAATCCAAATCCTTCGGCAACGTGGGTATATCTAAAACCTTCAACATCAGTTGGTGAAATATACCCTATGGAATCAGCCGTGAATACCCATAGCTTACCGTTGATATTTTCCGCCCTTATTACCGTTTTTCCGATAAGTTCCATAATCGGCATTTTACAAGCGGCTTTTAGTCCACTATCAAGTAACGGTTTTCGGGTAAGTACAGAACTTCCCCCTGAACCGATAGTTAATTGTTCCTTGAATGTTCCGGTAGTCCATATACCACTGCTATAAGTGTGATTTATGGTAAGGGTATATTCCTGCGGAACCTCCTCTGGCCTACCGGAACTCGAAAAATAAGCGATATTATCAACAAAGTAAAACATTCGGTTATTTATAGAACCGATAGCGTCAATTCCTGTAGTTGGCCTGAAAGAACCCCTGCCACGGTAAAGGTTTTCTGGTTTAGCTATTTCGTTATCATTAGCATAATCGTTCCAAGTCGCACCCTTGCCAAGATAGTAAAAATTAAGTTCAAATAAATTACCAAGTTGGACAGTATCGCCCTTCTTGGCTTTTATTACTGTAGAACGATACCATTTTGTATTAACAGCGCCAGAAAGAACAGGAACATCCGCAACTCTCACATCGGTAGTATCATATTGCTTACCTATCCAATGTTCCACTACCGCAGACGGTAAAGATTCAAGATTGTAAGTAGCATCATCGTTTATACCCATATAAAAATAGATACCACTTTCCTGACGCGCACCAATGAGGGAACCAGATTTTGATACCGAAATAGACGGCGGAGAAACCAAACCACCTTTTCCTCCTGTGACTAATCCGCCCGAACAAACAAAAACTTTGTTATTTGAACCTAATACGATATTTCCACTGGCACTTCTCTCATCATCACCTGATATTTTAGTATAGGTTAGAGAAGGCCCTTTGTTCCACGTTCCATTCTCATCTATCCGGCTGTTGGTGCTAACGTAAGCAGCCCCCTCTGGGTAAGAAGGCGAAGAAGGGTCGATAGCGTTAATTAACCCGTGAGCAAGATTTACATTTTTAGATATTATCACGATTCACTGCTTGGCATAACAATAGGTCTGATTACTTCGTCGTCCTGTTCATTGCCGCCATATCCGCCAACACCATCCTGAAAAGCCTTTTGACGTTCTTCGTCACTTGCTGATTCTATAACCTCTGTCCAGTTACTCATCCTAAAGTATCTCCTGCCGGATTATATTTATAGTTTATCGCAGCTATCGGCGCGCCCGCAGTCGGCAAGGTCACTTTCACCATAAAAAATCTTCCACTTGACTTTCCGAGTACCTTACCACAAACCGAGACATAACTTATCTGAATAGGAGAAGTCGCACCAGTTGTTGACGTAATGCTATTTTGGTATAAATCTAATAGTACCGCTGCGCCCGGAGTCTGTGAATGTAAAACCTCTACTATAACTTGGTCTTTTATAGTCGTTAATGTAGCCTGACCAAGCCAGAATTCAAGAATTTGCTGTACCGAAGTCTTTAATGTGGGATTAGGTGCTAAACCTCCAGTAAAGTAATTATGCGCCCTCATAGTTCCTATAGTACCAGAAGGTATCATACAACCGCTATCTATCGAATAGTTATACGGGCCTACAAAAATATCCCTATCAGCTTGATATGCCAATACTTTGCCCGATACACCCCACCAAAATTCATTAAGAGCAGGAACGTAACAACCAAAACTATTTGCAAAATCTGTGGTTGAAAAAGTAGTATCCTGACCCGATAATAGATTTATTCTTTTATCAGTTAATCGTTTAGGTCTACCAGTACCAGTAAAGAGCCATACGCCCTGATAATCCGCCCCGAATAATCCATAAGGTGACAAAGATAATACCTTATCACTCGTTACTCCTACTCCTTCGTAAGCGAGATAAAATTTATAACCCTCGTATCTATTAGTAGGTTCGAGACAGCCCATCATAGTTTCAGTCCAAATCCACAACTTCCCACCCAACGGGAAAGCAGCCAGAACTTTATGTCCCCTTAATTCTGATATTTCATATTTGGCTTCTGCGTAAAGACCTATGCTTAATTTAGGTTTGCACTCGATAGACTTACTGTTGAAAGATATAGTATAATTTTTAGCAACTTCTTCCGGCCTACCGGCACTCGACCAGCCGAGGACATTTCCTCTGAAATATAACATCCGGTTATTAAAACTAATCAGATAATCAGGAACCCCGCCAAGTGCCGTAACTGGGTCTGTTCCGCGGCCTTCATATTCGGAGTTTTCTATTTCGGTATCGTGAAGATAATCATAATAAACCTCATTTGAAGCCTGTTCAGTAAGGAAATAGAATATATTCGTAGCATTGTATTCGTTATCATTAGAACTTGTTCTTTTGGAACGATAAATACGCACTTTGCAATTTGCAGGAATAGTTCCAGCAGGAGTAATCTTAATGTTAGTCTGCGCTCCAGTGGTATCTAAGTCAGCCGAGTCTACCGGAGAAGGCAAACTCTCTCTTAAATAGACCGTATCGTAATAGGTACACATATAATAATATGTACCATCCTGCGCCCGAGATGCCGCAGTCGTGTCAGTTACCGCCGTAGGAACGGAAGGCCTTGTCATTGCTACTACATTGCCTGCCACGTTTTTAAGATAACTTCCGTTTGTTGAATAGATGTGTTTGTTCGGGCCTACATCACAACTTACACTGACAAGCATATTTACGATTTTCTCTACGCCGTTTACGTTAAGACTTTTAAGGTAATTGCCACCGCCCGTAGGCGATGCGATTACAGACGGAGCATTTGCCACGCCGGACATAAATTGCTGTGCAGACCATAAACCCTTTTCGTCTATTCTGGCGCATAGACTCCTATATGCCATTCCTTCTCTGTATTCAGCAGACGAAGGATTGAGTAAATTATTCAATCCGAGAAAAGAATCTATTTTTTGATTGATGACAGGCATTGTTACCTTGTTCCGAACACGACATATTCATAAATCGGGCTTTCTGTGGAATTTGGGCCAACAACCCTTACTATTCCAGAAGGTTTGAAATAGGCGGCCTCACCTTCTAAAATTCTAAAATCTTCGGTAAAAGACGAAACGTAGTTACAATCCACCGCCAGTCCACCATTGGTGTTAGGGTCACTGTCATCTATACAAGCCAGTACCATACCAGTAATAGCGTTAACGTCACCCAACGCCACCACCTCGCTTGTTCCATTGGTGTCAAGAACGCGATACTGTTGTGTTACGGCGTCAGGTTCAGTAGCACTAAAACTCTTACTGTAGCTTATGGTGTTATTTCCAAGTCCGCTTATGGTTAGATTTATGCCCATACTCGTTGTTACCGCAGCTACGCAAACAGCAACTAAGAATAAACTCACAATTACAAAAACATACTTTTTCACGATATTATCTCCTTTTCTATATCTCTAAGTTTCCATTTACCGGGTCTTATACATTCTAAAGGTTTTGCCACTACCGGCATATAACTCGGCCTTGCCGCGTTAAAGGCACGACCTACTTTTGCCATAAAGTCATTTGAATACATTGCCGCCCCGCCAGAATCTCTATCTGCCGATGCCAGTCTCGTCTTGAGTGCGTCAATTAAAAGCCATAATCTATTATTAGGCCAGTCTGTTTCGTCGGTATTATTCGTTAGCCACGCAGGTTCAGACTGATAAGTATAATACAACGTAGTCGAAGCTGAAGGCTTAGGATAGACATACATATCAACCGCAATCAAACCAGAGGCCGTACCTCGCCTTAAAGCATAATTGTTTGGAGGACCAGTTCCGGCGTGATATTTAGAGGCTGAAAGATGTTCATCTAAAGACCATTCCTCTAAGGGTGATGCCCTGTCAGTACGAATTACTGTACCTATTCTTATAATTCCAGTATCAGTAAGGGTCTGTTGGTCATCGGAAGCAGAAAAAGTCACCGTTCCGTCAACGTGATTATACTCCGGCCACGGTGCAAGTTGAGACAACATACTAATTGTAAAGTTTATAAAGTTAGCCAATTCTGCCGTTCCCGCAGTCGTACCATCACTCCAACCGTTATATTGGCAGATTGTTTTGAGTTCCGCTAAAGTCTTTCCACTTCCGGCACTCGGAGTCGTACTTACAGTTTGTCCATTCCAGACAATCGTACTCCGACCTACGATTTTATCGGTAGTCGCCGGAGATGCACCTAACTGTTCAAAATAGATAACAAGATAAGTTGCCGCCGTAGTGCATAAAACGGGAAAATCTTCCGAATAAAGACCTCCGCCGTTATCAGTTAGTGGTATATCACATTCGTCTATTCGTGCAGCGTTCCACGTTCCTATTGCTTCAAGTGCGGAATCACCCACATCCCATATATAGGCATTAGACTGCCTTCGTACTATTGCATAGATAGTTTTATTTAGTAAATATGAAACTGATAATTCGTTAGCCATCAGTTACCTCCAGTGCCCTGACCAAGCCACATATCATATATTCTATTATAAAGAGTTAAATAATCTTCCTGCATATCGTTTGAATCGCTGGCGATGGAATCAAGAATTAAATCAAGTCTGCCCCCATTGGCCCATTCCTGTTGTAACTCATTAGTATCTGCTACTATCACCGCTCCCATTACTGAATTATCGTCCCATGTCGTTACGAAAATGTCGGCGGTTTCCTGCCCTGTTAAGAAATTATTCGGGTCTGTGTAAGATTCGATTGTGCCTGCGTGGACGTGAACCGCAGCAACATCGGCTTGAGTAAGGGTTATATTTCCATTGGCATCTTTTACAATATCCCATATTTTATTCGGGTCGCCCGTGCCACCGGATTTAACGATGTTGTAGATATTGGTCATATTTGAATCGGTACTGTTGGCCTCGGCCCACATTGTGTAATTAGTTATCTCGACAGTCCCGGACCATACAATTTCTGAGGGTCCAGCTATTAGAATATCGCTTGTAGCTGGCGAAGCTCCATTCTGCAAATATCCCCTGACCGTATAAACACCCGCATTGGTAATGCCTACCGGAAAATCACAAAAGTAACTATCCATATTGGCATCGGAACAGGCTATATCATAGTCGGTAACATTCGCGTCCATAGCAGGCCGCCATCCACCAACCGCCACGTTCCAGATGTATGTATCAGACGACCTTCTTACAGTCGTATAAAGTGTATGGCCGGATTCGTACCCTATTTCGATTTCGTTTACTGCAAAGAGGGGCAGAAACATCAACAAAAACAAAAATAGTATAAATAGTTTTTTCATTTTCAACCTCTTACTTTACAGTGTTGAGCGCATCGCCGTCGGTGGCAGTGACAGTCAGGTTATTTGAACCGGAATCACTTATAGCAGTTCCACCATCATCGTCTATAAGATTGCCGGTAACTACGCAATTTGCGGCGTTCGCAGTCAATTCAACACCAGCACCCGTGCCGGATACATATTCATGGCCGATGTAGTTGCCTGTTATTATGTTGTTTGGCGAGTTCAAGTAGACAGTGCTGTAATTTGCCTGGGCTGCCCCCTTGACGATATTGCAGCCGGTAAATATATACCTGCTTGTGCTGCCTATAGTTATCGTTCGTGCCCCTGCTGCCGTGCCTCTAAAATCGCAGCCACTAAATATACCTCTTGATAGAGTGTTGTTACTGAAAACCAACGCCAGCCCTGCGTTGGCAAATACACAGCCATTAAAAAGAAAATTATCATCTGTTTGTACACAAACGGCGTAAGAAGTATTGTCGACAAACGAACACGCAGATACAATTACGTCTGCCGTACCTTCGCAGAAATACATACCATACACACTGCCGCTTTCGTGGCAATTCGTCAATGATACATCACTTGACGAATGGGCCACTTCAAACCCTCGCTGAGCAGTGCCGGAATTTTGACTTATGCAGTCTTTTACAAAAATATGTTTGCCGTTAACCGTCACAAAGGAAGCACTTGTGGCGTTAATCAGCCGCATATTAGAGATTGTAACGTTTGTCGTGCTTCCTGCGGTTTTACCGGAAATCCAGACTAAAGCATTTCTGCTTTCGCCTATAACATCATCCGCCCGATTGGCTGCGTTGCCATCGAGGGTAATATTTTTTATTTGAACATTGTCCCTGTTGCAAGAATCTGTGCCGGTATATTTACCAATCCGTATAGCAGGAAACTCGTTAGACAAAACGGCTGCTTGAGCAGTGGCGTATGTGTCATCTATGACAGGTGTCACATACACGATATTCCCTGCAACAGAAGTTATAGTATGATACTCCGTGCTCCAACCTGTTTTGTTATCCGCCCTGATAAATACTTCATCACCGGCCAAAAATCCATTGGAATCAGTAATATGTATGTGGTCTTCTGCCGCGACAGCATCAACGGTCAATAACGACCTTTTTGATGCTGGCTTCTTGATTATGGTCTTGTGCGTTTCTGACAACATAGATGTATTACTCAAAGGTTTTATGGAGCTTCGTATATTGAACGTACCCGTAGAAAGTTTGACGTAGTAGTCGCCTTCGTTGGCATCGCTTATAGCCTGCTGAATCTCGGCATCGTCTCTAACGCCGTCGCAGCAATAAGGTGCGATTAGCCTTACATATGAAGGCGCGTTAGATGCCGCAACCAAGCCGGGGAAGAAAAACTCACTCGCTGTTTGCAGCACGAGGCCGCTGCAAAACAAACCCAAAATTAACATCGAAACTATGATAATTTTTTTCATTTTTTCACCCTTTCGTCATCATCTAACAACTCAAATTCCGCTCTCCTGTGCAGTTTAATCTGCACCGCCGGAGTTTTCGCAATCAATTTTTTCATATTAATCACCATACGCAGTAACGGTAGCCGTCCCTGTTGCACCACCTTCTGCAACATAACTTCCGACAATCTCTGTATTGACACGAGTCCAGCGATACCCGCTTATTGAAGCCAAGGTAGTTGTAATCCACCAGGTATTATTTACCTCGCTTCGCCAAATGAACCACGAATCAATACCTCTGCGATAATACGGTTTGCCATTTACAATTCCTGTATAATAATAATTACCGGTCGCATCGGGCGTTAAGCTGCCTGTAACAACGTAATCAGGAAGCTTTCTTATTTTGACCCTGTCACCCCACACTCCGCTAACAAGGAAGGTAATCAAAAACAATAATAGGATAAGTTTTTTCATATAGAGGGAATATCCCCGCCTATGCTTTTACACATAGGCGGAGAATATGTCCTTTAGTCAATGTAATGCCCAACAATGGTACACTTAAAGACCGCACTATCAGCAACCAAATCAACCGCTATCGCTTGATTATAGTCAAGGATAATCGCACCATCCAAATTGCACTTAATAGAAAATTGGTCAGTTGCAAGTTCGTTAGTAGTTTTGGTTATAATAATACTGCCCTGTGTATTGCCAGATTCGTTAGTATACGCAATGGCATTGGCAGTATTTGCTGATGTTCTATTTAGGTTGACACCGGTTACTTCCGTTCCGGCCCAAGTGTAATTTGCAGTAGCGTGAACCTGAACCTGTGTAGGCACATCAGACCACACATAAACACTGTCAATAACAAGTTTCCTTGTCTTTGATTGATTGGCTACGCACAAAGCCGTACCAGCAGCGGCCAAATCCTCACTAACAGCCGTCCAGCTATACGAATCACCTTTTAATGATGCTTCATTAAGTTTAGTTTTGCTCACGGCATTTATTAGTAATCGACCATCTTTGTTAATCGTTATTGTTTCGGTAGTTCCCTGACCGTCTTTTATAACCGCTTCTGTCGTAGTCGATGCGGCAAAAGATATAGACACTATCAGGAGAACCAAACTGAATAATACTAACTTTTTCATAATTATTCTCTCCTATTACTCAATGTCCACATAATATCCGATAATCGTTACGTTGAAGGCGGCACTCTCTTCGGTCAAGTCAACTGCGATGGCCTGATTGTAACCCAATATCACAGAATCCTGAAAATCGTAGTCAATACCGAACTCGTCAGTAGTCGTTTCGTTGGTTTGGAGATTAACTACAAGATTGGCCTGCGTGTTGCCAGTTTCGTCACGATAAGCAAGGGCGTCGGCAGTAAGCGTAGATGTTCTATTCAAGTTCACTCCTGTTATAGCCGTACCTGCCCACGTTGCAGCAGCAGGAGAATATACCGGAATAGCAGTTGGAACATCGGTGTAAACATACATTTTTGAAATAACCAAATACCGTGTCCGCGAACGGTTTATGACACACAGCGCGCAATCGGTAGCATCTATATTAGCCGTGCCGGTAGTCCAACTATAAGCATCGCCTTTGGTCGAAGCATAAGCTAATGCTGATTGAATCGAAGCATCTACTTGAAGTTGTCCATCTTTATTTACGCCTGCGAAATACTTACCGCCAGCACCTCTTAGTACCAGTTCGGTAATATCTCCAGCAAAACAAATACTTACGAAGCAAAGGCAAAGGCAAAGGCAAAGCAATATGCCCAAAATCTTCTTTTTCATAAAAATCTCCTTATAAAAACCCACTCACCAGAGGCAGAGAAATATCTGCCTCCGGCGAAAGGATAAAAATGTTATTACTCGTGGTATCTCTGTTGGATACAGAATACATAATCAACCCACATTATTTCTGCTGAAGCAGTAGCGTCAGAAGTAAACTCGATACTCGGAGTCATCATAATCAGGTCGGGGACGTAATCCGTAGCAACACTCAATTTACGACTGCAAATCTCGGTGAACTCACCTTTGTCATTGGCATCAACACTGGCTATTACCGTATCAGCACCATCATAAAAGAAAGCAAGTCTAATCCAGTCATCGTCAGCTTCGGTGATACCAATATCGGTAGTCTTTTCAGTAGATGCGTGTTCGGTCAGGAAGTACCATATATCGGACGCTATACGGAAACCTATGTCGTCAACGGCACTTGCGAGAATCGCCGTATCAGGGATACACAGCCCGATAAACGCCTTAGAATTTGATACGTCTTTTAGGTTAATCCTTGTCTCGAAATAAAGCGGATAACCGGCTTTTATTTGAAACGCAGCACCATTGACCTGAAGGTTCTCACCGTCGCCAGCAGTCGCCTCGGTGGTTATCGCCAAGATACCGCCGGTCTCATCCTGCGAGCCAGAAGTTCCGTCTACAACAGACACTCCTGTAGCGGCCTGAGCCACTAAAGTTGAAAGCCAAGTACCAAGTTCAGCACTTGCCGTTGAATTATTTCCGATAAAGTCATCGGAGAAATAAAACACATCTTTCGGCCAACGTGCGCCAAGAAACCCCTCGAAGTCGATGGGTATACCGCAATTCGGTTGAAATTTACTATTTGCCATAAAACAAATCTCCTATATTAGAATTTTTAGTTAGTCATTGCAGCCGAGAATCGCACCAACTGCGTGAGGCGTTTCGCAAACAATAGCCATATTGCTCTTGTAAACACCGTATCCACCGATAATTTCAGGGTCGGTATTTCCCTTCCACTCACCTTCAATAAGACCTTCACTCTTAGTATTAAGAGTGTCGATATAGAAGGCTTTGGAATCAAACACAAACGCGCGCTCTTTAGCACCGACGTCATCGGGCGTGCTTTCGTCACAAAAAACATCAAGGCCGGAGACGTTTACTGACGGGAAGTTAGCAAGTTCTTTTGCCGCAGTTCCAAGTGGAATGTTGTAAGTCAACTGGCTCTTGGTGAGCAACTTAATCAATGCGTTCCACGGGTCTGTACCTACGAAGGCCATATCCGGTTTGATTACCTTGCCCGTACCCGATACATCAACTGAACGCATCATATTATTAGCAAGCCATTCCAAATCGTAGATAGCGTCTGTTGACCACGCAGGAGTAGAAGCGTCTTTATTGGGACACTCTCCAGTACTAATAACGTGGGGATACCAATACTTATTATCAAAACCCATAGTCGCATACGAGGCGTTATAAGCAGAAACACCAGCAGTAGTAAGTGTTATTCCTGCATAGGACTTGAGGGCAGTTATGGTAGTAGAAGCTGTTGACTCGTAGGCATCGCCTATGATAGCCGCAAGGCCCACTGGAGAAAGAGCGCTTGCGCCATTAGAGAACAACGCGTTTTTAATCGCACGGTATATAGCGGACTGGGCGACCATAGCGTTTTCTTTCTGAATGTCGTAAATCTTCTCACTACCGGCTGCTCGGTTAGTCTTGATAGATTTTTCCGATACACCGTATGTCTTGGATGTGAAACAGTACGGAACTTCGCACTTTGCTATACAATCCTTTTCCTCAAAGGTTCGTGTTCCGAGTTGTCCGGTTTGCCACGATGCTTCTTCTTCGAGTTTGCGGACGTACCACTCTGCGTAAGTACCGTATCCATTCCATTTAATTTTGTTTCCTTTAATCATTTTCGCAAGTAGGGCATTTACTTCCACTAATTGCGCCACAACGGCTTCGATTGACTTCCTGTGTCGAGTAGCCATTCCCTGTGCTGTTGCTGCTGCACTTAAACCCATAATATAATCTCCTAATCAGAACCAAAGGCATCGTCCATAGTCATTGATTTAGACTCGGATGCCGCCTGTTTTGTTGTCGTGCGCTTGCCGCCCATTGCGGCTTGCGTAACATCTTTTTTAATCTGGTCTATTTTGGCCTGTGCAGATGGTATTGCGTTTTTTCTTAGAGATGCGTAATCCTTAGCTTCATCAAACAGCAAGCCGCGTTTCATCAACTTGCAGGTTTCGTTGAACAAGGATTGTTCCTTGTCCGCCATTACCGCAAGTTTATAAACTTCGTTAAATTCAAACTTATCACCGAGGTAAGCATCGGTCATAAGTTCTTTCATTACGTCTTCATACTGTCTGTAATCAGGGTGTTCTCTCGTAAAGCTCACAAACTCATTCTTCACAGCCAAACTCTCGGAAGTCTCTTTTATTACCGGGTCGTATTTCTCCTTAACCTGCTTGAAAATTTCAGGCATAAGTTCTGGAAGAATAGAATCCTTTAGTAATTTATTTAACGCAGAACGTGGATTTTTATTGAACGCCTCGGCAAAATAAGCAAGTTCCAGTTCATCCATATCAGCCATTTGCGCTTTGACTTCCGTGGATTGAGGACTTGTCATTTGCGATTTAGACTCAAATTCCGCCAACTTTTTGCGCATTTCACCGATTTCATTCTGTTGTTTGCCATAGATACGGTTTTGATATTTCAGAAAATTCGCTATCTCCTCCGGTGATTTTCCTGAAAGATTTGACAAACCATATTTAGACCAATCAACGCTCGGTTCCTGCGTAACAGTTGGTTGTTCTACTACTTCCTTTTGACCAGTTTCTACTTCTAAATTTTGTTCTTCTGTCTCGAAAGCATCGCCCATTGTTTCTATTGTTTCTTTGGGTTCTACTGCGGTTTCTGTACCTACTATCTGTTCGGTTACTTGTCCGTCTGCCATAATAATGTTCCCTATCTGCCATTACTCCTCTTTCGAGGGTTGCTTGGCTCAAAATAAAAAACCCCTGCCAATCCCGACTGTCGGGACTGAAACAAGGGTTCTGTTGTTCAGACTACCTTAAAAAACTATTTCTTTTCTATGTGTTCAATTATTTCCAGATTACAAAAAGAACCTTTCTTGAAATTAAACTTCACCGAACCATACAGATTCGGATAAACTTCCTTAATCAATTCTGCTACCTTATCACCAAGTTGATTCAATAGCAATGTTTTGTCTATATTATCGACGGACACTTTTTAAGTCGTTCCTCCATCGTAGACGGATTCTCTAAAGACTTAATATCAATTTCCTGTAAGCCTTTTGCCTTTACTCTGTTCCAGAAATCCTGTCTTCCTTCTATCTTTCCACCCCCAAGACGGCTGTCGAACTTGCCAGTATACCCAAAGTTAGTATCGGTAATAAGATTCGGTCGTGATATTATTTTTACCATAGAACCACCGCAGGACTTACATTTAATATATCTGCATTTAGAAGACATATTCTTGTACTCTTCGGTAATATCACCGCAGCCTTTACACTTAAACTCGTACAGAGGCATTTTCAAATATCCTTATTCTTCGGTCGTCCATACAGGCGATTTCTTTATAGCCGCCAAAATACTTTTCAATCCACTTAGTTTCCCATTCACGGTGGGCATCGTGACAGGCGATGAATCTTGTATTAGATTCAGAAACAATTTTATAGTTATCTTCTCTATTTTCTCCACCGGCGGGGCCGTCTATAAATATCAAATCATTCTGTTCCCAACCAGTAAAGAAATCAGACAATACAACTTCCGAATTGCCGGATAAAAGACTCTTTACTGTATCTCTTATATGTGGGATAGTTTCGACTGAAGTTACTTTTAATCCCAACTGGTCGAACATCAAGGTTGATTTTCCCGCGCCAAATTCAAGAACGTTTTTAATGTCGTTGTTTTTAATAAAGGCTTTTAAGAACTCCCAATCCTTCGGCCTTATAGTCTGACCGCCGCCGCCTAATCCGAACATAGGAATATCATATCCGTTGATATATGAGAAATGAGTCACTAACCACGAAGCATCTCTGGTTTGTTTTAAGGGATTATTTATCTTCATAACCCATTGTTCACACAATCTACGAAAAGCGTTCTCTAATTTGAACTTATCTATTGTAAATGGCGTCTTTTCTCGGAATAAATGCGAACAAACCACATCAGTTCGTAGTAAAATCTTCCCTCCAGTGAGCCACGTCTTTAGTGACCATTCGGTACTTAACGCACCCCACACGCCCAAAGACTCATCACAACCGCCGAGACGAAGATAATAATCCCTCTCCATCATAAAACAACATCCAGTGATACAAATTGCCTCACACTCCAAAGGCATCGCGTCTATATTGGAATACGGATGAATATAGTCCATACGCATATTACCGTTTATAGTAGCGAATGACATATCCGCGTCATTGCCCTGCCACGTTAATTCGTCAAGTCGGTCTATGCAGGGGGCCGCCACCACATCACCAACGCACGATGCTTTTATTCTAACGTCCCATTCTGGAGTCATTGCGCAATGAGCATCGAGTTTGGCGATGTATTTACCTTTAGCCAAATTCTTGACAGCAAAATTCAAGGAATTGCGCAAACCTTTTTTATCAGTCGCAACACGTTGAATTACCCAATCTCGGTTAAGCATACAGAATCTATTTACTTCATTTTCCCATTCTATTCCTGTTCGTAACGTATAATCATATTTAGGAGGGTCGTTTCTGTGCCAATCATCACACATAACAATTACTTCTATTTTGCCAACAGCATTATCCTTAATACTTTCTACCGTTTTCTTGAGATACTTAGCATCGTCAACATCACAACAAATTATCACGCTAACTAAATCAGGGTTAGATTTTTGTTCCGAAGTTAATTCAACTTTATTTATCACGGGGTCGATACGTTTCCTGCGATACTCTTTCCAATTACCCTGACAAGCGAGTTCACAGAATACTTCTGGTACTCGTTTACAGACCTTGTCACAATAACCATTTACTAAATTTTTCCTGCACTCCATTACGAAGATTCTCCCGTACTTTTATTTTCCTTAGAATCTGCCTTTGCTTGGGCAACGGTTATCTGGGTCTGGACATCCTTGCCCGCCTGCTGCATTTTTTCTACAGCAACCTGTTGTTGAAATTCCTGAAATTGTTGTTTAACCTGTTGGAGTTCTAATAATTGGCCTTTTAATTCCTCACCTTTAGGCAGGAGTAGGTCAACGCCAGGAAGACCTGAAAGACGACCTATCATCTCCAAAAACTCCCTGCATAAATCCAATCTGCCAGTGGCTTCATAGAACGGCTGAAACACCTCAACATATAACTGTTTCATCACCGCGGTCTGCTGCTCTTTAGTTATAGACCGAGTAGTTCCGGGTTCTACTGCGACTTTTGTACTTAATCTCCACTGCTGGGGAGGGACTTCAAATGACCAGAACTGTGCAAGTTCCTGACCGACTATTGCATCGACGCCGAGTTTGAGTAATGTACCGCCTTCTGAAATCGCCTGCATAGCTTCCGGCCACGGCAGGTCTTGAATATCTTCCTTTTGTTCCGTCATCGGCATATTAGTCAAAGGGTCAATCTGCGGCGCACCTGTCATTTGGTCAGTTAAAGGGAAGTCCTTCATGCCCCTCGATACGCTGGAAAGTTTCGGTACGAACTGGTGTGCTACCTCTAACATCTTAATCGCGTCTTCAGTAATACTTTGTTCGTATCCCCACGGGCCGCCTAATCGCCTATTGACTCGTTGGTGCATATTTGAATCGGCGGTTCTAATACCTATGGCGGTAACGTCCTTCATGGCCTGAATATCAGCATTGGCCATAAGTTCGTTCATTGAGGACGCTTCTTTGGATTGGTCGTGAAGAAGTTTATAACCTTCCATCATAGCCAAGTCTATTTGACCTCGTTGAACCGATAAAAGTTTAGGCTTACCCTCCGAGTCAACCATGCCGCCAAGATATGCGGTTTCGGCCTTATTGAGCCAGTCGTTGAGATTTTCAGGACTAATCATTTCAGTATCTTTGCCTATAAACTTCTGAATAGAAGCCCAAAAACAAGCCACGCCTATATTTTTAATTACTTCGTCTTTTTCTTCCTCAAGACGTGACATCTGTTGATAATCAGTAAACCCATATATAGAATCATTATCCTGATTGAACTGTAGGTGTGTTATCGGAAATTCATCGTGGTCTAAATCGAACTGCCATTGAGGTTGGTCGATTACCGCGGCCTGCCAACCGTCTACGAATTGAAGATATTTACGAGGAGTATCCAACTGGAGTTGTTCCGCAAGTAACTTATTTAGGACTTCATCATCACCGCCTTCTTTTTCTTTGCGAACCGCGTAAGAATCTTTAGCGAATATATGATAAATCCGTACCGCCTTGAAAGAATTGGCAGTTTCAGCATCATCGGGTTGGTCTTTTTTCTCAAGTACCGAACCGGCCTTTTTTAGAATTTCTTTGTATTGAATCTCCGGCATATCTTTATGCCAACTTCTAAACTCCTCCGGGGGAATGTCCTCGAAATACCCTACCCATCCAGCCTTTTCTATAATCCCGTTACAGTCAGGGTCTATTAAGATATTATCAGGTTGAACAAATTCTAATGTAGGCATCCATTTCTTGACATCGAAACGAATTAACGTATCACCATTATTAACCAGTACCGCACTATTAAGTTTCCTGCTCTCGGCCTTCTGGCATTTTTGCTCTCGCCAGACGTACTTTAAGTACGCAGCATCACATTCAGCCATCTTGGTAAACATAGGGTCGCCAGTCCAACCATCGGCAGGCGAAACCTTGAAACTCGGTTCCTGCTGGTCAAGAAAGGCCATCGAAGATTCGTGTTGTTTACGAAGGTCATTTACGAAGGGACGAATATCGTCAGAGGCTGGGTCTTCACATTCAGCTTTATACCTATTTCTTGCCCGTTCCCAATAAGCAGCAGGTTGCGCTTTCTTGGCGCGTTTTATATTACTCTGCCATAACTCATAGACCTTCTTCTGGTCAGGGGTTATTCCAGGAAGATTTAATTCATCAATAGGTTCAATCTCTGCCATTACGCCCACTTTCTATATGCTTTATTACCAGTTCGTATCCGTCTCTTAATTAACTCGTCACGATAAGAACCGTGTTCGAATTTAATATAAGGTCTACGCCAACACAACTCGCTTTGAATCGCATATCTTACACAATCCGGCCCCTCATCAGCGACATCGACCGTTTTTTCAGGTTCACTTCTCTGGCTCATATCTCCACTAAGTTCCTGCCAGCGAAGATTCTCGGTCTCATTAAAAGCGCGACTAACATTTCTCAAGTCAAAAGATATAGCGGGTTTCGCAGCGAGCATCAATAGTTGTTCCTGATTGACCTTCATCTCGAATAGATATTGAGGCATATCACCAGTTCTTAAAGCGTATCTCGCAAGTTGTGAAAGCAATCCATCAGTAACCTTATCATATCCCGCGGCGGAATTATCCGCCAAATCACAAGGCAAACCGTTCTCCTCGTACAAATCAACTAACCTACATAATCCCTTCTTATCGGCAGCGGCAGCAGAGGTTAAATAATTCACACGCTTTCTCGTAGAAGGGTCAATGACGTTCTTAATCACCCGTTCCTTCTCCGGCGTCATAGATAGTATCTGGCGGCAGTTTATAGCCACACTCTTGTCAGTAGCATAGTATTCCTTATAAAAGTGTCTATCTCCGTTGTGATTTATAGCACACCACAAACAACACGTAGGATGACGTATGCCGTGGTCTATAATTCTGTAAATGGCCCAGTTCTCATCCAAAATAACAGTAAGATTGTGATAAGTCCGAGATAGCATCGGCCAAACACGCTGACCGCCATAGATGTTCCAATCGCCCTCCATCTCCCTGCGCCACTTGGCAGAATTAACCCCACCGTACTGTAGAGATTCCTTAGCCACCCAATCGGAATCTTTTGCAGGGTCGTCATAATAACCCACCCAACGGTGAAAGAAACCCGTCTTTAACATATTGCCCTGATGAGAAGGACACCAAGTTTTAGAAACTTCTGTCATATTTTAATTCATACGGTCATGATAAAAATCATCGGCCCAGCCCGGATTCGCACTCGTAACTAAAGTAATCCTCTGGCAACACGCCAAAGCCGACGTATAACTCTCCTCAGCCTCGTTCTGAAAAGCTATCTCATCACTCAATAAACAATTCGGATTATGTGAACGTATCTGGTCAGCCCCAGAAGGAATACCCTTCATAAAACACTTTGTCTTGTTAAACTCAAACTCCGTATAACTATACCGACCCATATTAAACCGCCTTAACCAGATAGGCAACTCCCTCCAAACAAACGCCGCACGCTGTATCATCTCGGCATCGGCATCCTCCTCCTTCTTCGTCTGACAAAATACCGTAAAGTTCTCCCTAAACATACACTCCCTTAAATGAAGAACAATCATTAACCAAGTCGCCATTAACTGCCTGCTCTTACTCAAAGCATACTTGGAATTCTCAAACCAGTCCTGAGCTATCATCCTAAGATATTCCTTAGGAGGAACCCGCTCCACATAACTGCCCGTAGAGTCCTTCCTAATCGTATAACAGTAATTAACTATCATATACCACGGCTCCTCCATACACCGCGCTATCTCATCAACCTGCCACGACCTGTCCTTCAATATCAAATCAAATATCTCACGAGTAATTACAGGCTGTAAATCACTCTCATAAGGCATTATCATAAATTATTGCGTAAGTCCTTGTCCTGTATATAGTTATGACAGAATGAGCTAATTTGCCAAAAAGTTAAAGTTGAGGGTATAGAATTACAACATACCTTACCCGTCAAGGCCCTCCCCCAGCCTGTCTGATTCGGTTGGTTCGTACTCATCCGTCTCCTTCTCGCACCCCGCTCTGAATAGCCCTAATTCGTGCCTTAGATGCCTCTACAGCCTCTTTACGCACCTCTTCGGGCCGTCTACCAACATATACATCCGTCTCGCTGTGGTCGAGGTCTAATCCGTATAAACGGGCCTTACCCTTAACCGTCGTGGCAGCTACCGATAAATGGCCTGCGGATTGTGGCTTTTTAAGACCCAAGAGGCGTATTTCATCGTATTCTGCAAGGGCTTTTTCACGGGTATAGCCGATGTTTTCCACCCTTTGTGCCTTTATTGCGTCAATTTTGGCCTTAACTGTACTATTATGTAGAGTGCTTCGAGCTATTTGGTTTAGGTAGTTTTCTGAGGGTTTTTTCCCCTTTTTTTGTCCATAACCTGCGGCTCTTGCAGCCCTAACGCCATTAAAGCCATTAGTTACATACTCAGCTACAAATAACTCTTGTTTCCCGGTTAGTTTGTGCTCTTCGGTGATTTTTTCGCTCCAGAATCGCTCAGGTTGGTTTTGGAGTGTGCTTGGCACCCCTTTGATATGTTGTTTTTAGGCTGATTTTGCGGTTTTGTCATTTTGCAATACCTGCAAACAGTTTTCTTCGAATAGTTCCAGTTTGCTTGAGTTTTTCAAAGTACTCAACAGAATAATCCCACATTTTAGTACCTTTTCAAAAAATCTATTTGACGTAACTACCTAACATATATACAATTATACCATATATTTCTGCCAAGTCAAATTATTTTCACAAAATCAAAAGATTTTTCTTGTATTTTCACCAAAAACAGCCGATACTATATATAGTCAAGAATTGAAAAGTTAAAAACTGCTAACAAATTCACAAAACTTTAATCCCGCTGGTGCTGCCGGTTTACTTAGCAGTTCCGGCACGCCGGCGGGGATATTTAACAAGGTACTGAAAGGATTAAAAAATGGAAACTACACTAAACAAGGTCGATACCATGTTGCTGCGGATAAACACCTTGCGCAAAGATTTGCACAAAAAGGTAATGACTCTCGATTATAAATCACCGACTCGAAATCGCTGGCGGAATCTAACGGCATACTTAGCCAACATCAATACGGACTGCCACGATTATGGCTCAAGCGACGTCAATCTGTCGCGACTCGCTGAAGAATTAGAGTGGCTAAAATCATTATAAATACCGGCCCTGAACGGTTCGCCGGTTCGACTCCGGCACAGGGCTTTGTTTGAAACATTATTAAAACTTTTTAGAAAGGATAAAAGATGAGATACAAGCACAAACACAGTGGAAAAAGCGGCACAGGACTTTACGGCTATGATACTCCCAAAGATGGACTTATGGAGTTTCACACCAAAAAGGCAGCGATTAAAAATGCTGCGAGGGCAGCCCGCCGAGAACACCGAAGCGTTGATGTCCTCAGCCCTACGGGTTTTGTCGTGGCGACGCTCGGCACTTCTGTAGAGGGTCTTATTGACTCTTTCTGTGCGCAGGATTATACCCCTTTCGAAGCCGCGGATATACTCAACGTCGCCGAGGAATAAGTTCGCAAAGGTAAAAAATGAAACAGAAGCAAGGCGGCTTATCGAGGAAAAAAGAGGTTGCAGGGTTTGCGATTGGGGCGACTTGACCGGTTATAAGCAGGAAAAAGAGTAGTTGTAAGTAAAGCAGGGAAAGTTATGGTTAACAATAACTGGGTTCCGTTCCTGATGCAATACAACCTGAAAGAATTGAGACGGCGGCAGGAGATTAACAATCAGGACATCGCAAGGGCAACTAAAATGAACACAAGTGACGAAGTGATGCGGCGGATACAAGATATGCAGGACAGTATCGCCGAAGCCATATTGATTAAATATACTTAAAGGATAAAGCCTATGAACAACAACCTTATATGCGAATCGCACGTTAAGAAATTCATTTTGGCCAAGTGCCTATCATTGCGTCCAGGGCTGAAATTCAATCGAGTAAGTCAAGATGCACTGGATAAAATCGAGGCAAAACTACACAATATGATTATCAATGCTATTAAGGCCCACCCATCTGTTGGCAAAACTTTTAACGATATAATATAAACCCTTTAACTTGTCAAAGAACAGAGACACTGACCCAGCCTGAATAGCTTTATAGTTCAATCTGTTGAGTAAAATTTGCTCTATTTCTCACTGGGCCGTGCCCATCCTGTCGCGAAATTAACCTTTATTTAGTTCGCTCATATCGTTTTTTGGGGAATGTCCCATTTTAAGGTAGTAAATTTTTTCATTTTCTTCTTGACTTTATTTCCTTTTGACTTATATTATACATAGTTACATAATTACTGGTAGAGATTAAAAGGGTATAAAAATGGACATTATCGAGATATTTGAACGTTTTCCGACCCAAAAAAGCTGTTTTGAGTATTTAGAAAAGCTACGCTGGCAAGATAAGCCGCGCTGTCCATACTGCAAGTCCATTAACCAAACTCCACTAAAAAAAGAACATCGCTATCATTGCAACCAGTGCAACACCAGCTTTAGTGTTACTGTTGGCACGATATTTCACAAAACCCATTTATCCCTTCAAAAATGGCTGTTGGCCGTTTCGCTTATCCTTAACGCCAAAAAAGGCGTTTCCGCTCGCCAATTAGCCCGACACCTTAAAGTCAATCGCAACACCGCTTGGCGTATCGCTATGAAAATCAGAGAAGCTATGTTTGAGCCGGAACAAAGAGGTATGTTGCAAGGAATCGTAGAAATGGACGAAACCTATATCGGTCCTCGGCGGCCTCGAAAAACCCAAAAAGAGAAAATGGCCGGAAAAGACTTTAGACGCGGTGGCACAAACAAAATACCAGTTGTCGGAATGATAGAACGGCACGGCAAGGTTAAGGTTAAAAGAGTACGAAAAGGCCAAGTTAAATATAAGAGGCTGTCCAGTTTGGTTCGGGACGCAGTAGATTTAGAAAAGTCTGTTTTAGTAACCGACCAAGCGGCATATTACAAAAGAATGCGTAATTTGCTGCCGCACAAATCCGTTAACCACGATATTATGTATTGCGACGGCTGGATTCACACAAACACAATCGAATCGTTTTGGGCTTTGCTCAAACGTGGCATTGTCGGTCAATTCCACAAGGTTAGTGCTAAACATTTGCCAGCATATCTAAACGAATTTTCATACCGCTTTAATAACAGAGACAACGGAAATGTCTTTGGTTTAACAATTCGTAAAGCATTAGGAGTAATGTAAAAATGTCTAACAAGGAAGAAAAAATAACCGAAGCTCCTTACAGTGGAGAAATCAAAATTGGCGGCATTACTATTGCTTGTGCTGTTTTAGAGGACGGCACTCGAATAATCACCCAGTATGATTTTTATAAAGCAATTGGACGTTCCGGCAAGCCTGCCAAGGGACGAGGTTCAGCAATCGAAAAAGTAGCCCCTTTCTTGGCCCTCAACAACCTTAAACCCTATGTAGATAAGGATTTAGAGGATTCGACAAAGCCCGTTAAGTTCAAAATGCCCAAAGGTGGTATTGCGTGGGGCTATAAAGCTGAAATACTACCCAAAGTTTGCGAGGTGTATTTGAAAGCAAGAGACGACGACGCATTATTAGCCTCTCAAGAAAAGTTTGCAGTTGCTTGTGATATAATTATGAGAGGGCTTGCTCACGTTGGTATTATAGCTCTTGTCGATGAAGCCACTGGCTATCAATATGCACGAGCAAGAGAAGCTCTTGAGCAAATTCTTGAACAATTTATAGCCAAAGAATTATTCAAATGGGTAAAAACGTTTCCTGATGAGTTTTACCAACAACTATTCCGGTTACGGGGCTGGCAGTATTCACAAGGTTCGGTTAAGAGACCTTCTGTGATAGGTAAACTGACCAACAATTTGATTTACGAGCGTCTTGCGCCAGGAGTTCTTGACGAGCTTAAACAGCTTAACCCCAAAACACCCAAAGGCACTCGCCGACACCATCACCATCGTTGGCTTACCCGCGATTTTGGCCACCCACGATTGTTAGAACATTTATGGGCAGTTGTTAACTTAATGAGGGCTTCAGCAAATTGGAGTGAATTTCAGCGATTGATAAATCGAGCATTGCCCAAATATGGCGATTTGCCTTTGATAGAAGACGCCGAAAGACGAGCTAAGGAACGAGATAAAGCCGCTTTGTAATCTCTACCAGTATTAACTTGTCAAAGAACAAAAAATCTCTACAATAATTCTTAAATATTAACTTTTTTAAGGAAGCCAATTATGGCTAAAGTAAAACCATTTCACACAAAAGAAAGAACGGACGTATACCACGATGACTCAAAATGCACCGAAGGCAATAATATCGAAAAAGGCAATAAACGGTCGGGAACTGGTGGAAAGCGTAAATGTAAAGGCTGTAAGTAATTCATTGGTCTGCTTTCCTTGAAAATGTCATTGCCCAATCAGGGCCAACGGGCTGTTTGTCCTCAATAGACCAAAACTGCCTTATTTCATTCACGGGTAAGTCATTGTCTAAAGCTATAGCCAAGGCCCGAAAGCCCTCTTGTATCTGACCGTAAAAACAAATTGTCGGCTCAGGATAGGCGTGGTCTGCACCGCCTTCGCAGGATTCGTACGTTTCGATTCCCTCGGAGGCCAAAACCTCAACAAATCGCCTTATTCCCTTATCAAGGGGAGGACAATACTTTCTTTTTTTGCCCATTTACTCTCTACCTCTAACTAAGACATTCCGGTTTTTTGTGTTTCCTTAACCATTTACTAACAAAAGTATAATTCTTTTCGCCGAGCTAATTACTCATCTTGACTTCTTTCAAATGAGTCTGCATACTTATTGGATAAAATTTGATATGGCGGTCCCAAGGGAGTAGTTTTTCATCTGCTAAATGGGCAAAGCACGAAATACATACAACTTTTGACTGATACTCTGGTGGAATAGCATCACACCAAAGCTCGTTTGGTACAGTAAACCCAACGGGATTGACCCTAAAGCACATTTTACAAATTTCTCTTGAAAGGGGCATATTATGGCCTACCGTAAAAGAAAAGGACATGATGCTTGGCATTGGTGTCGGAACTGTTCCAATTGGCCGACAAGCGACTATGTGGAGCAACAGACAAAGCCGACGTCCGGTGAACTTTGCAACGAATGCAAATCCAAACAGGCTGCTGGGACTTGTCGTAACTAATCTGTTGCATTCTTTGCCACACCTTTATTATTAATTAAATAGACGGGGTGTTTGAGATGTACAAGCCGTCTGTGGTTGTTTTTTGCGCATACCTTCTCCCTTAAAAGTCGGCGAAAACAAAATTTGCCTATTCTTGTAATTTACCAAAAATCACCTTGTGCGTTAAGTATATACTTCGCTAAGTTGTTCGTAAGTGTCCAATCTTGCCAGTGTTATCATCGTCAGTATTTTTTTGGGATTGTATTTGCTCACGAATTTTTCTTATTGTATAAACACTTTTGGTACGTATCTTATTCAAGTCGGAATTAGAAAAACTGCTCTCTTTGTCTTTTAATTTTTTATCTTTTGCTTCCATTTGCAAGCCCCTTTCAATATTCAAAAATCCCGTGCTTTTGTAGGGGGGTATTATTTACAATCCTGTCGTACAAGGGGCTTTCCCTTCCTTTTTTTATGCGCATAATTCTCCTTTTTCCAAACTGACCCACTACCGATTTATGCCGTATTTTCGCATCAATTTCTCATCACCGGCCACTCTTTGACAGTGATATTCCACCCTTGCCTCGTGCAAGGCGGCGTAATGCCCCTTAAATCGTCTTTCGGCTGATTCAAGGCGAAACATCCGTCTGATAACCATCAATGGCCTTGTCGCCCATCCTGACGCGAAATTAACCTTTGTTTAGTTCGCTCATATATCTTAACTATAACACATTTTTTCGGGGATGCAAATCCCTAAATTTGTCTGCGATATGCAAAACCTGCGTATTTGTGGGCCAGTGACCTCGATTCTCTTGTGTACGCCAGTTATCGAGAAATTTCAACCACTCGACATCGTCGTCGGTGTATCTGTTCAGGTAGCTCAAAGCGTTAGCTTTGTTACTACTCCTGTCATTTGTGTTGTCGATTCCATTCGACATTATTAAAAACTACTTTCAGGTTCGGTGCAATCGCGGGTTTAATTCCAACAAACCTTTTTTACCATTATCCGCATTGTAATAATACTCGCAACCATTTTTCAGTTTATCTGTGCAGGATTTTGTCTTGCCGTGTATGCAATCTTTACAGTCATATTCCCCCTCGTGGTTTTTCATCAAAGCAATCGACCTGTTACGCCGCCTGTCAGCCTTAGCCTGCATCGTTTTTTTAATAAAAGCGGATTTCTGTTCAGGGGATTGGTTATGATACCACTTCCGGCGTTCAGTCACAGTCATTGATTTTGACCGTTTTTTTGCCACGATAATCTCCTTTTTATAAATATCACTTTCAAGAGATATTAAATCAAAGCCTTACTCTTAATTCTCTATCTCTTCGACAACCCACATCTTTGTATATAGATGGTTATATGGCTTTTTGGGGAAAAGAACACTGGAAGTGATTTTACCAAGAATGAAAAATCTGTAAAGCTATTTTTTTTATTAGCATATACCATCTTGTGTGTATGGTGTGGTTATATGAACAAAAACATACCACATATAGTAGGTTGGCCCCATTAAAAAAATTATTACATATCTTCAATTTTCTTGTAAATGCAACTAAGTTGCAAAAGCGGTTCTGATTAACAACGCCCATATACTATATATTGTGGTTTTATATAAAAAATAAGACAGAATATACTATATGTTGTGGTTGTGTGTGTTATTGTTTTTTAAGAAACCGGGTAGAGATAGGCTCGAAACGCCAACTCACTGGGGCAAATTTCCGCAGATAACCTTTGGGCCGCCGAGAATCTATTGCCGAGACATAACCAGCACTGGTAGTTAGGCAAGTCTGTGGATTGTCCGCCGCCGGTATCTCGTAGTTAATTTTGGGCGTTGGCAGCCGGTAGGCGTTAAACTTGTCATTGGCTTTTGGTAGCCACTTGTTGTTCGGTGTCCCTGGTGGCATTTTCATTCCCTTCTAATTCTTTTGTAATCTGTTCACAATAAAACGGGCTTATTTCGATGCCGATACAATCTCGGTTAAGCCGCTTACAAACTCTATTGACGGTTCCGGTTCCGGCAAACATATCAATCACCAAATCACCCTCGACCGTGGAGAATTTTATCATCCGTTCAATCAGGGCTTCGGGATGTTGGTTTATATGCCATTTTCGTTTTTCTTTGAACGTGCCACAAACGCGGGGGAAATCCCAAACATCGTCTGGTACGCGGCCTGCGGGATTAGCTCGTTTGTCGTGGTAGAGCGTTTGTCGTTTAGATGGCTCTCGAATAGCATCGGGGTACAATTTTGCCCCCTGATTCATTATGCGCAAAATTGGACGGTATCCATTGCCACAATCATTGTTATTATGCTGTCCAAATGTAAAACGCCAGATAAACAAACGTGTATCGCCGCAGCCTTTGGCGTGAAACAAAGTCTCAATGAGATATTTGTGATATATACTAAACCATACCATCTCCGACAAACTGGTAGCTAATTCTAACCAACGGAATAACTTTTCGCAGTATTCAGAATATGGTATCTTGTCAACAAACCCGTTATATTTCAGCCCCAAATTGTCAGGCGGGTCTGCAAATATCATTTTCGCTTTCGGTAATGTTGGTAGAATTTTAAGGCAGTCGCCCTGTATGATTTTGTTCATAGCCCGTTCCCTTCTATTAGAAACCTAATGTAACATGCTCATATTTTCGGCATTGCAGTTTGGTTTGTAAAACAAAATCCGGCAAGATTTTGAAAATATATGAGATTTATTTTAAGTAGCGACTTCGCCCTGCCGATCAAGGAGGCCGCGTCATTATTGCGATTTTAGAAGTTACTACTACTCGGTTTTTTGAAGATATTTTGGGCTATTTTGCAAAAACTACCACAAGTCTTTATGTAGCAAGGAATAAAAATCTTTTGGGTACATAGGGTTTTTCTAAAGATTTTCCTTGCGTTGTCCGATGTATAGTATATACTTTAAGAAAAGTAAATAAATAGGATTCAATTATGAGCCGTCACAGAATAGTAACCGAATTAGCAACGCACACAGGGCCACTGGTGGCACGCATATCAAGCTTGACGGCTCGAATCCTCACTGGTGGCCCATATTTTTTTAAGGCAGGATAAAAATGATTGTAATAAAATCACAAAAAGATTTTGAAAAGTTTTGGGACAAAAAACGGAATGTTTACTATATTGGTTCAAATGTTGAGTTTGAAGTTTCTATTGATACGCCTAAATCAATAATATGTGAAAAATCTTTATCTATCGAGGCCGGAGAGTATATCGAGGCCGGAGGGTATATCAAGGCCGGAGAGTATATCGAGGCCGGATGGCATATCAAGGCCGGATGGTATATCGAGGCCGGAGGGTATATCAAGGCCGGAGGGTATATCGAGGCCGGAGAGTATATCAAGGCCGGAGGGTATATCGAGGCCGGAGAGTATATCGAGGCCGGAGGGTATATCAAGGCCGGAGGGTATATCGAGGCCGGAGAGTATATCAAGGCCGGATGGTATATCGAGGCCGGAGGG
>JBAZJK010000004.1 GCA_041651355.1 Patescibacteria group bacterium
TGGGGCGGGATGCTGCGCCTCTCGCAAACAATGCTTGAGAAGCGCGGGCAAAAAGGCAAATTTTGACCGCACCAAAATTTGCCTTTTTGCTCAAAGAACACACAAAAATCAATGCTGTCAGGGGGCGATTTTTGTCTTAAAATGATTGCTTTTGTTTCATAAAAGGTATATATTATCCTTATTAAGTTATTAATTTTTCGAATTATTGACTAAATTATACCCCATTAGGTATAATTGTCAAGGTTTATATTCAGATGAGAGAGGAGCCTAATGGACAGAAAAAAGCTAGGAAGAAAGATAAAATTAGCCCGCGTAGAACTTGACCTCAACCAGACTGAATTTGCGGAGAAAATAGGCGCAAAACAAAAAAGTATTTCGCGATACGAGAACGGACTCTCGGCTCCATCTTTGGAAACACTGGTTAGGATAGCTAAGGCCTCCAAGAAACCAGTTGGATATTTTCTTGAAGAGGGATAGATTTCTAATATATGTTTAATGAAAAACTACTAACGATAGTAAAGGAAAAAACCGCTGATTTCGGAAAGATAAATCTTTCCATCGGCGGTTATACTTTTTCAAGAAGTGATTATGATTGGGTGAATACCCAAATTCTATTCAATGCTATAGCAGAAGAGGGGAATAATGATCTGGTTGTTTTTAGCCCCCACGGTTTTATTTTTACCTTATATTCATTATTAATTATGTCTTTTGCCGAACTTCAAAGGGATTTAACCAGTAAAGAAAATGCGATAGAAAATAATCTAAAAGTAGGCGACCGGGTGAAGCTCGATGGAAACTTGGGTATATGTGAAGGTAAGGGGAGGCATGGAGGAAGAGAGTATTTTGCGATTCGTTGCGGTGGTAAGTATAACGATTTGATTTATGTTTTCATTCCCGATGATCTCCATCGGCTGTATCCGTATTCGGGAATGGCAAAGGTTTTAAGAGGCCACAGAAGAGATAAAAGATACAGTAGGCCAAGGCAGGCATTTTCCGAAATACTGCAACTGGAGATAAGCGAACTCAATATTATCCGTACTTCAAAAATAGCGATTATTTCTGAAAGGAAGAATTTAGTGGATGTCCTTCAAACGCTCAAAATAAATCACTATGCTTTTACCGAATTATTCCCTACCGTAAAATTAGTAAATCCGGATAAATATATAAAAATTCCAGGAACGCGATTGTCCGGAGAACCAGTTAATTTTATTGTTTCAAATTTTAACACGCTTCTTGAATTTACTCAAAAGGGCAATACTATAAGCGCAGTCATTATCGATGGAGCTTCAAAAATAAGAAATAATTACGGCAATATCAACGCTTTGAAAGATTGCGGCGGGGTAGAAGATATCTTGATCTTTCTGGATCACAGAAATCTCGAGGAGAAAGCCCGTCTTAACAAGATGGATTTTAAGACTTGGGTTTGGACAAGAAAAGATATCGAAGAGATAAAGAACATTGGTAATTGGAAATTCCCAAAGGAGGACACGGACGATCCTTTTGGCGGGCATTATGCCGTTCTGAAATCTATTGCGAGGCAAAAAGTAAACCTGATAGACGTCCGATTGGCGAAGACCGCATCATCGGCATTATTCGAGGAATCTTTTAATATATTGAGAAAAGTTAAAGAGAAGACAGAGAATCAGGATAATCCGCAAGTTAAACAATTTCTAATCAATTCTTACGGTTTGTTGCTTTATTTTCAGCACGTTCTTTTCCCAATCGATCTCTCTGCGGAATTAGCCAAATCGCAGGAATTGAGCTATCCCGCCCCTTCGGTCATGTTGGAAAAACTAAAAATTTCCGCAGACGAACTACTGTTAAAACATTTATCGTCAGATTTTAAAAAGCTATTTTCCCCATTATTGGATAATTTAGAAAAGTTGAATTCTCAGTTTCGAGAAGATAACTTTAAAGCCCATAAGCTGATAGATATTTTTAAGGAATACAAGACTTATAAGAGCGCAATTATTGTCAGAAAGCCCTGGCAAAGAGAAATTATCGTAAAATGGTTAGGTAAGAATAAAATTCCTTTAGGTGAAAACTTCGGTAGAGTGGCCGATATATTAGATTTCAAATCTTTTCAGCGTCTCGGCGGAGAAAGCTATTATTATGATAGGATTATCTTCTCGGGGTGGTATGGGTATGAGCATAGGTATATTTTTAATTCGGGTATAGCCAACCAAATAGATTTTCTTCTTTATCCGTTTGAAAGGAGGCAAGTAGAACAATTTTTAAAGTATATTGAGAAAGATTCCTTCAATTTAAGAGATATAAAAAGTCGAGCAGCCATTCTGGGGCTGGATGTGAAGGAAATTCCCGAAATTAAAGAGATACCGGAAAAGGCAGCTTATGAAGAATACGGAGACGATATAGAGAAAATAATCAGCGATATCAGCTTAAGTGCCTTTTCAGACCACAAGATTTACGAGAGTAATGACGGCGCTGATATAACAACGGCAAGGCATGTCGTTTTCGAAGAGGACGCCCACGCTTTTTTTACAGAAAGCTACGACGCTAAAAGGCTAAATAGACTCGAAGCAAAAGTCGAAGAAAAGAATATCGGCGAACTCTCCGTTGGCGACGAAATAATCTTTATAGGAGATTCAAAAAGAGACATATTCGCAGAGCTTATTCAGATCGCGGAAGCGGCGGGATCCATTTCCGAAGATGTAAGACTTTCAAAAATTTGGAAGGAAGCCATCAGGAAATATTTAGCCGTAAAAAGCATTACCTATTCCGCTTTTGCTGGAGAGTTGAAAAGACTCGGCTGCGAGAGGCACTGGTTTACCGTAGAAAATTGGATAACCAATCCCCGCATAATTGCTCCCGAGGACGAGAATCTAACAATTAAGGCGATTGCCGATGTTACTGGAGATCGGGAACTAAGCTCAAAGTTACAGGAAGTTATACATTCCTGCCGGAAGATAAGAGCGCTTCATATAAGGTTAGGAAGATATCTTGCTCAATGCATACTGGCTTCCATTGATTCTCAGCGTGAAGGAAAGATAGAAGGTGTGATGCGGGAGCGGATTAAGGAACTATCGGGGCATATTTTAATCAGACAAATAAGAGCCATTGACGAAAACGAATTGTCCGTGTCAAAAGATAGGGTAAATCGTCTTATCGATACTGTGGAGTAAATTTAATATGATCGTAATGATTCCTCCCTACATTCATAAAGATGTATTAAGCGATGCGGAAAGGAAAATTTTCGGATTGATTGAGAGAGACGAAGCTTTATCGGACTGGTGCTGTTTTCATTCTTTAGGTTTGGCGAGACATCAGACAAAGAAATATGGGGAGATTGATTTTCTTTTGGTAGGAAAGGAAGGAATATTTTGTCTGGAGGTTAAAGGCGGAGGCATTAAAAGAGAGAAAGGTTTATGGACTTTTGTGGATCGGTACGGCAGAGAAACGACAAAAACCGAGGGTCCTTTCCGTCAGGCTTCATTAGCAATGTTTTCTCTTAGGAAAGATTTAAAGAATAAATTCGGCAATGAGATTAATTCGGCCTTGTTCGGGTACGGCACATTATTTCCCGATATAAGATTCAAAAAGGATTCTCCGGAGTGGGAAAACGATCTAATTTATGACGTCAATGATAGGCTAAATCCTTTTGTAAAATTTCTCGAACGGGTAATTGCATACTGGAAGCAACACGATAAGAAGAAAGAGACGTTGAATTCGGATACATTGATGAGGATAAGGGATTATTTAAGGGGAGATTTTGAGATATTGGTGCCGCTATGGAAAAGACTGGAAGATACGGAAGATGAAATAGTGAAACTGACAGAAAATCAATACAGAGCCCTTGACAGGATGGCGCTAAATTCACGGGTAGTTTTTAGAGGCCCTGCCGGAACGGGTAAGACACTCTTGGCGCTGGAACAAGCAAGAAGAATATCTAAAAGAGGGAAAAGCGTTCTCGTATTATGTTATAATTCTCTTCTGGCAAAAAAGATCGAATCCGAACTCATAAGAATTGCCGACCCGCATTTAGTTATTGCCGAAACTGTACACGGATTTTTTTATAAAGGTATAGAGAAAGGAAGTTTTTTCCAGGAATTTAAGTGTGCGACCGAAGGAAAAGAATCAAAAGAGATATTTAATTATCTCTATCCTCATTATTTCATTAAAAGTTGTATTTCCAGCTCCATTAATAAATTTGACGCCTTAATTATTGACGAGGGACAGGATTTATTAGCAGAACCAATAATACAGGCCCTGAATTTTTCTTTACTTAACGGTTTTGAAAACGGGCAGTGGTATATTTTTTATGATTCTAATAACCAGGGCGAGCTTTACCATAATTTTGACGTGCATCTCCTAACAAAGCTTAAAGATTTTGGCGCCGCAGAGTATTGTTTAGACATAAACTGTAGAAACACCAACCCGATAGCCGTTCAAACCTCGGTTGTATCAGGTTTCCCGATGGCGGATGCTTTAATAAAACGGGGAGAGAAAGTCAGATATTTATGGTACGACGATCTTGAGCAACAAAAGAAACAAATCGAGTCTTTATTGGCAGGGTTTTTGGAGAACGGAATGAAGCCGGAAGATATCACAATTTTATATCCCGGCGGCTATGAAAAAGTTAAAAATTCCCTGCTGGAAACGAAAATCAGAGTAGCGGTTAAAGAGTTAAATACAAAAAATATTGTTAATCCGGAGAAGAGAACGATATATCTGTCTTCGATTCAGGCATTTAAAGGGTTAGAGAGTAAGATTGTCTTGATAGCTGGTATAGATAAAATAGAAGGAGAATGGATAAATACTCTTAATTATGTCGGGATGAGCAGAGCCAAAGACCTACTTTGCTTGTTTCTGGACAAGCGAAATCAGGAAAAATTCGAAGAGAAAATAGAGCGATTTACCAAAGCAAGCGGTTCAAATTAAGGAAAGCAGTATGGAAAAAGATTATTATGAAGTGAGGGCGACACTATTAGAAGCGGTAAAAAAAGAACTTATCGGCCCGGGCTCGGAAGAAATCGGCCCAGATGCGGCGGAAGAGATCATTACAGAAAGCCCAGACAACCGATATACCTTAGGCATGCTTTTCCCGCAAAGTTCATCGGCAGAAGAAGAAACCGCTTCGGATGAGGGGAATCTTGCAAACGGAGAAGAAGACGAACCGCAAGATTTTATCAGCCTTGCTAACCAGTATTATCCTTCCGCAATGGGGATAAGTTTCTATTCTACCGGTATTTCCCCAGAAATAAAAATAGAAATCAGTGCCGCTAGCTATAGAAAAATTACGGAAGAAGACGAGGGTTGTATAATCTTAAAGGACGCGCCCGAGACTATAACCGGAGACGCAGAATTTAAGAAAAGATTCAGATATGACGGAAAGAAGATTTATGTCTCGGGAGATTTTACGGAAGAAGAAAGAAATTATTTTCTTAATCTCAGCGAAGACCGTATTTATAAGTCTGCCGTTTACAAGCTATATGCTCAAAAAACGTTAGGTTGGAAAAGACTACCCTTATCCAAGGCAAAATCAACGATTTTAATAGGAACAGGTTCCGATAGAAGGATTAACCGGACAATAACGGAGAGCCTTGATTTAGTGTGCATCAGAAGACCGGATAAGGAAAATAACAGGACACTTTTTACTGTTTCATTAGTAAATACGGCAGAGGCAAAAAAGCAAAGATGCCCTGATAAAACTTTTTTCCAGGTCGGATTTAAAGTTTCATTAGCAGATTCAGAAAAGAATAAGTTCCTTGAATATGAATCAGAATCTAAATTCCTGGATGATCCAGAATTTAATTCTTACAGACTTCTTTACAGTAAAAGAAAAGAATTCGCAACGGGACACGGTTGTTCTGCCGGATGGAATTTTAACGCAGACAGTAAAACGAGAGAATTATACACTGAGACCATACCGAGCTATGAAGTACCGAACATAGGTTTCGATATCCCGGAGTTAACGGACGACATTGCGCAATTTTTAGTAATGAAAAATCTTTCTGACATATCCGATTTAAATAAAGAACAGATTATCGTAGGTCTCGGAAAATTTTGCGAACTTTATGGTAATTGGATTAATACGCAAGAAGAAGAAAGAGCAAAAATAGCTTCTTCCGAATTATCTTCTGTCGCCCAAGTCCATATTAACCGTTGTAAGACGGCTTTAAAAAGAATGAGCACAGGCATTGCTCTGTTAAAGAATAATCAAGACGTATTCAGGGCTTTTCAGTGGGCTAATAGAGCGATGTTTATGCAGCGTCTGCATTCGGATCTGCAGAAAAATAAACGTTTTCCCGAAGAACCAAATTTTCAGAAAGCAGATTACGAAAAAGTAAAAGATGTTCCGATATGGAGACCTTTTCAGCTAGCCTTCATTTTACTTTCCTTAGAGTCTATAAGTAATCCAAAATGTCTGGAAAGAGAGACAGTAGATTTAATTTGGTTTGCAACCGCCGGAGGAAAAACGGAGGCTTATCTAGGTATTACGGCATTTACCATTTTCTTACGCAGATTAAAGAATGCAAAATCTGGAGGCGGAACGGCCGTATTGATGAGATATACATTGCGTCTTCTTGCCTCTCAGCAATTTCAAAGAGCGACTACATTAATATGCGCTTGCGAAACCATCAGGAAGGAAAATCAAGAAATTTTGGGGGAGGAAAAGATTACTATAGGGTTATGGGTCGGTTCCAGCCTCACGCCTAATTCCACAAAAGATGCGTTTGAATCGTTGAAACTTTTGATCGGAAACTCGGGACAGAGTAATCCTTTCCAACTTTTCAGTTGTCCTTGGTGCGGTACAAAATTAGTTAAAGAAGGCAGGAGAGGGAAATGGGGTTATAGGGAAGGAAGAAGACCTTCGAGATTTATTATTAAGTGTACCGAATCACAGTGTGAATTTCAGGAAGAATTGCCGGTAAGAATTGTAGATGAAGATATCTATAATAATCCCCCCACTTTGCTTTTCGGAACAGTTGATAAATTTGCCCTTATGCCATGGAAAGGCGAAGTAGCGAATATCTTCGCTTTAAATAAGAATAACGGCGTCTTATCTCCGGAGTTGATTATTCAGGACGAGCTACATCTCATAGAGGGGCCGTTAGGTACGGTAGTAGGTCTATACGAAACGGCATTAGATATACTTTGTTCGGCGAAGGGAATTAAACCGAAAATTATCGCATCAACGGCAACTATCAAAAAGGCTGGAGAACAGTGTGCTGCATTATACAGGCGCGAAGTCAGCCAGTTTCCGCCCCCTGGTCTATATGCCGAAGATTCTTTTTTTGCGAGAGAAATACCTTTAGCGGATAAACCGGGTAGGTTATTTGCGGGAATAATGTCTTCGGGACGCACACATGTAACGACGTTAGTCCGCTTTTTAGCTACAGCCTTACAGGCCGCTTACGATGTCAAGTGCGAAGAAAAAACGAGAGATCCCTACTGGACTCTTGTCGGATACTATAATACGCTCAGAGAATTAGGACATAATTTGACGTTAGTCAACGATGACGTAAACGACTATTTAATGAATATGGCGAAAAGGCGGGGAGTTGATTATCGCAGAATCGGTGAACCTGTAGAGCTTACGAGTCGCATAGACGCTACTCATATACCCGAACTTCTCGAGAGACTATTCGTCGGCTATCCGAATAAAACGGCAATTCAGATTCTTCTTGCGACAAATATGATCGCTACGGGCGTCGACATCGACAGGTTGGCTCTGATGATGGTTGCGGGTCAACCCAAGACTACCGCAGAATATATCCAGGCATCCAGCAGAATCGGAAGAATGTATCCGGGATTAGTTTTCACGGTTTACAACGGAACAAAACCGCGGGACAGGTCCCATTACGAACATTTCAGGGGATATCATCAGGCATTTTATAGATATGTCGAGCCTACAACCGTAACGCCTTTTTCTGGACCTGCAAGAGACAGGGCACTTCACGCCGTAGTAATAGCCCTGGTAAGACACCTAGGAGGATTTAATAGAAATACGGAAGCATCAAAAGCAATTAAGGAAATTTCCCCCGAAATGTTAGAACAGATTAAAAAGCAGATAACGGAACGCGTAACTTATATAGACGATAGGGAATCGGAACAGGTTATGAGAGAGCTGGTTCAGATTATCGAGAAATGGAAACATGAGGCAGAGTTAAGCAAGGATTTACTTTTCGGTTCTCTCGGGCAAAGAGAATATGCGACAAGAGGAGTAAACTTATTAACTCCGTCAAACGAGCTCCCTGGAGTATGGAGGACCTTAACTTCTATGCGCGACGTCGATGCCGCATGCGCGATGGAGATTATCGAAGAATGAAAGAGATAATGGAAATAAGAAGGAGTCAACTGATAGTACCTTTTGGGGTAGGGGCTATCGTAAATATGCCCAATGAGTCATTAATGCTCTGCGGTATAGATAAATGGGAAGAATATGCGGGAGAAAAAATTTATGACGAGAGATTGCAAAAATATCTCCGAGTAAAATATTTTAATATGCCTGCTTCGCGAGAAAAATACCGTAAGGGTTTGCCTTTTGTCAGGTTCCCGAAATGGTTTCACTGTCCCCGGTGCAGAAGTTTAAAACCGCTTGAAGAATGGAAAGAGCGCTGGATAAATATTAAACATCGACCGTTTGATTCTTTAATCTGTTTTTCTTGCGGCGTAAAACTTAATCCTTCAAGGTTTATTATTGCCTGCGAGCACGGACATATTGACGATTTTCCTTGGATTTCCTGGGTTCACAGAGACGGTCAATGCGATCGGTCCGATTTAACGTTAGAAAGCGGGAGGGGAATAGCTGGATTAGGGGGAATAAAGATAGCATGCAAGACGTGCGGAAAACATTCTACGATGGCAGGTTCATTTGACGAAAATGCCTTTAAACGCATAAAATTTAATTGCACAGGCAATAAGCCCTGGCAAGGAGTGCGAGACGACTCGTGTGAAGGCACTCCCCGTACGCTCCAACGAGGCGCATCGAACGTATATTTCCCGCAATTAGTCAGTTCAATATGCATCCCGCCCTATTCCGACGATATATGTTCGCGGATTCAACAGACCGAAGAATGGAAAGTGATTTCGTCTCAGACAGGCGGTATCAGTAAAACTACCGAAGAGGATTTGATTAAATGCATTATCAGAAAAGTGGGCGGAAACGAAAGGGAAATGTTCGGGTTAATAGAAAGAATGCTTAATTCCCCTATGGGAGAGATAAACAGAATCTCCGATACCGAATACAGATATGACGAATACAGGGCGTTCCTAGGTTACAGCAAGAAAGGACAGACAGATTCGAAGAATTTTTCGATAGAAATAGTTAACGGAGACCGCTACGGGATTTTCGGAATACAAAGAGTTGTTTTGGCGCATCGTTTGAGGGAAATCAGGGCGCTTGTAGGATTTAGCAGGATCAATCCGATAGAAAGAGATGTTTTCGGGGGAGAAGTAGAAGAAAACGGCTCTAAGTCGTATTTGATGTCTATAACCGAAAAGAAAAATAGCGATTGGTTGCCGGCAATAGAAGTGCGGGGAGAGGGTTTCTTTTTGGAATTTAACGCTGATTTAATAAAAAAATGGTCCGAGAGTGGAATTATCAGGAAGAGAGTAGCCCTAATGAACAAGGGTTTCGCGGAGATTTGTAAGGCTTACGGTAGAGAGCCAAAGGTTATTAGTCCATCTTTTGTACTGCTTCATACATTTGCTCACGTTTTAATGAGGCAGCTTAGTACCGAGTGCGGGTACTCCACGGCTTCCTTACGGGAAAGACTGTACTGCGAAAGCACGAATCAAAACCAGGAGATGTCCGGAGTATTGATTTATACCGCAAGCGGGGATTCGGAAGGTTCCATGGGAGGTCTTGTAAGGCAGGGAAGAGACGATAAGCTTCCGAATATCATCGCTAAGGCCATAATGTGCGCCTCTTGGTGTTCCTCGGATCCTGCCTGCATCGAAAGTTCGGGGCAAGGTCTATGTTCTTTAAATCTGGCGGCATGTTATGCATGCGTATTGTTGCCGGAAACTAGTTGCGAAATGAGCAATAGATTTTTAGATCGGGCAACTTTGATAGGGTTACCCGAAAATAATAAGATAGGATTCTTTTCTGAATTATTAAGATAGTCGCAAGAAAGTAATAAGATGAAGGCCAGAAAAAGTCGGACAAAAGCACAGATTAGCTATAACATGTCGAGGATTCGGTCTAAGAATACTTCGATTGAAAAACTCTTTACTTCGGCTCTCAGAAAAGCAAAGGTTAAATTTAAACGCAACAACAAGAAGTTCTTCGGTAATCCCGATTTTATAATCGCGGACAGGAAAATAGCAATTTTTTGCGATAGCGCTTTCTGGCATGGTTATAAGCATATGCGTACCGAGCGTCATAACTTCAAGAGACGAAAAATATTTTGGCTCAATAAGATATCCAATAATATAAAGCGAGACAAAGATGTTAATAAAATTCTCAGGAAAGAAGGATGGAGAGTGTTAAGATTTTGGGATTTTCAGATAAAAAAGGATATAAAAAAATGTCTGGAGAAAATATTTCTGGAAATAGGAAGAAAGTAATTGCGCTGGACTTTTTCTGCGGCTGCGGAGGCGTAACTAACGGACTTAGAAAAGCGGGCATAGAAGTTATAGCTGGGTTTGATATCGATCCGGAAGTGAGATACGCATATGAAGAGAACAACAGCGGTTCGGTCTTTTTTAATATTGATATATCAAAGACCGGGGAAAATGTGAAAGCTATCAATAAAATACTGGAATCAAGAAGAAGAGACGCGTTGATTTTTAGTGCCTGTGCACCTTGCCAGCCGTTTAGTTTACATAACAGAAATCATAAATGGGATTATAGAAAGAGCTTAATGATAGAATTTATTAAAGTCATAAAGAGACTTCCTATAAAGAATCGACCCGAAGTAATTTTATTTGAAAATGTAGGTACAATGAGAAAACGGGGAGAGAGAGTTTTGAATATCGTTATTGAGCAGTTTGAAAAGATGGGTTTTGCAATATTAGGCCCAAGAATTATCAATGTAGCCGATTTCGGAGTACCCCAAAGCCGCAAGCGTTTAATATTTGTGGCCGTCAAGAATTGTTTCTTGCGACACAATGACCGCTTTAACTGGGATTATTTTGATGACAAATTTAAGGAAGAAAAAGTAAGCGTTAAAGATGCGATTTCCCATTTACCCGTTATCCCTCACGGTCATAGGTTAAATAGACAAGATCCTCTTCATGTGACGAGGGCATTATCTTCTGTAAATTTACAAAGAATCAGACAGATTACTAGACCAGGGCAAGGGCGAGAGATGTGGGACAAGAAATACAATCTGGAATGCTATAAGAAACACGACGGTCATAAAGATGTATATGGAAGAATGTCTTGGGACGGACAAGCCCCTACGTTGACTTGCAGATGTATAAGTATATCAAACGGCAGATTCGGACATCCCGAACAGGATCGGGCAATAAGCTTACGCGAAGCTGCTATTTTACAGACTTTGGATTGTTATAAATTTAAAGAACCTATTCTTCTCAACAGGGTTGCGCAGCAGATAGGAAATGCCGTTCCGCCTAAATTGGCTACAAAAATAGGGAAGTTTGTTTTAGAAATTATTTAATAACGCATGCAGGTAAATGAATAACGACGATTTATTTGATTTTATGATTGAGGGTGGAGATGAATTACTGAATAGCGAATTATGTCCAGAGTGCGGGGATGCGATTTATCTCGATCAAGATATTGAATGGGTAAATGAACGAGAGGGGATTTGTATTTGTCCACATTGCGGAAAGAAGGTAAAGATTCATCCATAAAATTGGAGGTTCAAAGATGGCCGAAGGCGGATTTTTAGTTAAGTTTGACGGAAAAGAAATCACGCGTTGCTATGCGGTGGCATTTGATTATGACGAATGGCAATATACGATTAATAATACTGAAAAGCGGGAGTTGCCGCTTGTAAGAAATATAAGCATTGAAGTAGAGGAAAGATAATTATTCCGACTCAAAATGGGTATTGCAAAATCTACTGCAAGATATAAATATATTGAACGGCTATATAGAGAATTGCGTACTTCAAAGAAAGTTTTATTCCCTAAGATGGGCTATCAAGTTTATGCTCCGTCTAAAAAAGGAGTATATATTATTTATAACAAGAATAATGAAGTTGTCCATGTCGGATGTACTCCTCGTGCAAAGAATGGAATAAAACAAAGATTATGCAATCATCTCCAAGGAAAATCGTCATTTGTGGCACAATTTTTAAAACGCAACGGAGCAAAACTTAGATGCGGATATAGCTTCCGTTGCCTAATCGTAGATGATTCTTGTGATCGAAAATATTTGGAGGCGCTTACGATTGGCAAATTATGTCCGAAACATATTGGAAAAGGGTAATAAAGTAAACCAGCCTTTAATAACGCTCATAATAGTCCTTGCTGTTTTTGGAATTACGGCAAGGGCTTTTTGTTATCAAGCGGACGTTACCGATATTAGTGGGAATAAATATTTTCCTGCCGTAAATGAAGCCATTACTAAAGCAGAGAAGTCGATAAACGTTGTGATGTTTGCGGTAGAGTCGTCTTTATCCAGGCTGGATTCAAAGCCCAATAAGCTTATAAATGCGCTTATCGAAGCAAAGAATAGGGGAGTGGACGTAGAAGTTATCTTAGATCAAAATATTGATTTTGTTCAGAGAAGGCACGCAAGCGACTGGGAAGCCAAAATCAAGTGCACAAGAGCTTACAAGCGCTTCAAAGAAGCAGGAATAAAGGTTTACTATGATGAACCGGCAAGATATACTCACGCCAAAGCTGTCATTATAGACAAAAAAATAGTCATCTTGGGTAGCACTAACTGGACCGAATCTTCCTTTGACAATAATATCGAAACAAGCGTCTTAATTAACTCTCCACAATTAGCGGAAGAAATCTTAGCTTACTTAAAAACCATTAAGATAGACACAAAAATAGACGAATACCTCGACACAATCGGCCCATCCGTTCCGCTATCTTGGGAGTTTATAGAAAATCCGAAACTCGCGCCTCTCTTGATAAAGGACCAAGCCGAGAGAGCTTTCGATGTTTATTTATATCTGCTATGGAAATATGACGGTAATCCGCAAGCTAAATTAACGCTCTTTTACGATGACCTTGCCAAGTATCTCGGTATTTATGAAGGTTGGACAAGCGAAAATTACAGAAGACAGATAATTAAAGTATTTAAGAAATTAGAGCAAAAATACAGATTGCTCAAATTTGAGCCTCGGTACGCGAAGGAAGCAGCAATAACGCTATTGAATTACGATGAAGGCAGGGGGATATATGCGATACCAGATGAACAGTATTTTGAGCTCCCTGACGATTATTTTAAATTGGGCTGGAACAGGGAATTATCCCTAAGAGCCAAATTCTGCTATCTTATAAATCTTGCCAATACCGACATAAGCGACATAAAGCCGTATTGGTCAAAAAGCGTAAATACAATAACTAAGCAATTCGGCGATATTGGCCAGGATGTTATCAATAAAGGGATGGGCGAATTAAGACGTAAAAGCTTACTTGAAGTAAAATACGATGAATTATCCGGCAAGCTCTATGAGCAGAGAAGGCCCAAGATGTACAAGCTCTTAAAACTCTATGATCCGAAAGTGCGGGAGGCGCAGCTTGGGGCGATAGAGGAGAAGTATAGCAAAGAAGCCTTTACCAAGGCAAGAAAATACGCGGAAATTGTCTTTGAAGAGAATAACCCCGAAGTGATAGAAGACATAATCTTGAAGACAAAAGAATATGGAGCGAAAGAAATAAAGAGGGTTTTTGACGCCGTCAGCCAGAAAAATATAGATAATCCCAAGCGGACCTATATTTATGTAACGCGGATAATAGGAAGGACAGAATAAGCAGAAAGCGCTGCAGGGTGGGTTGATACGATATGGAAAAAACTAAGATACGATACGAAGTAGACCCGCACAATCGGCTTATTTTGAAAAAGACAGGCAAGAAGTCTGAGGTGAGCGGGTTTAGGGCCGTTCTCGATGGGAAATTTGAGATAGGCGAGGATAACACGCTTATCTATCACGTCAAGAAATCGCAAGGAATAGATACGCCTCAACAGGTCAAACTGCGCGGCAAATGGGCCTTAGATGATGAGCATAATCTGGTGCTTACTTTAGACAAATGGGCAAACCAGATTGCCGGGAATAAGCTTACTTTGGAAAGTGAGCTGATAGACACCAAAGATAATATGCTCATCTTTTCACTGAGTTCCAAAGACAGCGAGGGCAATGACCACATTTATATAGTAAATCTTGGCGGCAGATGGCAGGCAGATGAATATAACCGCCTGACCTTTAACGTGGAAAAAGAATCCGGTCCAAGCGATAGAATTACCTTGCAAGGCGGCTGGGAGGTAAATAACCAAAACGAGATTATCTACACTTATGAAAAAAGAATACGCGCAAAACGGAAAAAGATAATTCAAACCATCACCTTTAAGGGGTACTGGGATATAATCGGCAAAAACAGACTCATCTATGTTTTAAATAAAGAAATAAATTCTGGATTTGACTTTCAGGTAAGTGTAGGCAAACCCGCAGAAAGAGGGCTGCAGTATGAGTTAGGCGTAGGAGCGGCTCCAAGCAAAAAAACGATCACCCTCTTTGGTAACTGGAAGGTAGATAAGAACCTAGGCTTGTTATTTGAGATGCCCTATGCAGAAGGCCAAATCCGCAGCATTGTTCTGGGTGGGTGGGCAAAGCTGGATAAGAATTCCAGGCTTGAGGTGAGATTAGAAAACAAAATAGGCGAAGATTTGGGGATAGATGTTAAACTTTCAAGGGATATCCTCGAGGGGCAAGGAGAAGCCTTTATTCAGGCATTAAGTTCGCGTAAAGAAGTTTCCATAGTCGCCGGACTGGGGTTTAGGTGGTGAGAAAAGAGTTATGCCTACTCTTAATGGAGATTCACTGAAAATCGGCCATGTAATTTTGGTTGCTACGCGTAAGCCAGCAATTCAAGCTTTTCAGCGCAAAGCCGGATATGGCGATAGTTCCAAATGGACTCACGTTGCCGGTAGCCTTGGAGGATTAGATGCTGTTGAGGCAAATATCCCACAATCAAGAGTGATTAACTTACAAAAGGAGTATGTTGATAGAGGATTTGAAATAAAAGTTATGCGAAGAAAAGGTCAAATTGAACACAAGCGCTATAAGGTCGCTCTATGGTGGGCAACAATGAATAACTTACCTTATGATGCCCTGCAGTTCTTTTGGTTTCCTTTGTCAATTTTGTGTGGTAAGATTGGTTTAGTTTTGCATAGTTTATTTAGCAGTAAAAAAAGATTTGTTTGTTCTGAGCTGATAGCAGCAGGTTTTTATAAAGAAGGCGATTATCTTTTTAATAAGCCGCAACAAGAAGCGTTACCTGCCGATTTTGATAATCCTGCCTTGTTTGAAGAAGTAAAAGATATTTGGCTTGCAAACAGACGATAGGTTTACCGTATACTCACGTTAAAAAAAAGATTGTTAACCTCTATTAGAAACAGTAGGGGTTATTTTTTTGGACAAAGGAATTCTGTATATTGCGAAAAACGAAAAAAAAATTACGAAAAACACTTGACAAAATACGAAAATCGCGCTATATAAATAATTGATGAAAAAAGAAATCAAATATGGAAATATTTTTGATGTAGGGCTCGACGAGCCGGTATACACGAGCGGGGTCATTAATAAACTTCTCGGTATACCAGTGTGGGTTCTTAAGCAGCTCGATAAAGAGAATATTATTCGTCCACTCAGAAAAAAAGGTAAGTCGCGGCTATACTCGAAAAACGAACTAAACAAATTAAGCCATATTTGGTATCTGATGAAAGAGAAGGGAGTAAAAGTGGACGGTTTAAAAATTATATTAGAGATGGAAGAGAAAATGTTTGCAAAGACCTAAATTTTTTTACCCGTATGTTGGCACTCTTCTCTATCAAGTGCTATTAGGAGTGGAAGATTATAGGAGGTGATTAATATGGATTTAGTTCCTTGGAAACCACTAGACCGTTTATGGGATCCATTCTCTGAAATTGAGCAGCTCCAGGAGCGCATGAACAGCCTTTTTAGTTCCTCGCTTGCCCGGTTTCCCGAGAAAAAGGGCCAGATGATGTTTAAGGGCTGGGGCCCTGAAGTGGATATTCACGACCTTAAAGACAAGGTAGTGGTTAAGGCGGATATTCCCGGCATGGAGAAGAAGGATTTTGATATTTCAGTATATGGCAACACCCTGGTTATTAAAGGCGAGAAGAAACACGCGCAAGAGATTAAGGAAAAGGATTGCGTACGCTCAGAAAGGTTCTACGGCAGCTTTAACCGCACGGTTACTCTTCCGGCAGAGGTTGATGACCGCAGAGTAAAAGCAACATATAAGGAAGGGGTATTAGAGCTTATTCTTCCCAAAAAGAAAGGCTCACGATACCGGAATATTAAAGTCGAAGTAAAATAAAAAATACAATAAAAACTTAAATCTTATTTTTCCTTCATCGTAAGGGAGGTGACAAATCTTTGCCATGAAGAAACGAAAAACTGTCGCTAAAAAGAAATCTTTGACACGGACAAAAACTCTTAAGGAAAAGCCCATTGAAGAGAAGGAAGAGATGAAACCAGAGATAACTCAACAGGACATTCAAGGAAAGGAGGAGGTGGCTATGCAGATTACGCCATTAGGAGACAGGATTTTAGTTAAGCCTTTGGAAGCTGAAGAGAAGACCAAAGGAGGGATTATCTTACCGGATACTGCCAAGGAGAAGCCGCAGGAGGGTAGAGTTGTGGCAGTGGGCAAGGGTAAGGTTTTAGATGATGGCAAGGTTCAACCCTTAGAAGTTAAGCCCGGAGATAAAATCCTCTACGGAAAATATTCCGGCACAGAAATAAAATTAGAAGACGAAGAGCATCTGATTATTAAGGAAGAGGATGTTTTAGCTATAATCACTGATTAAAAATGAAAGAGAGGTGAATTCAATATGGCAAAACAACTTTCTTTTGGTGAAGAGGCCAGGCAGAAAATATTAAAAGGCGTAGAGAAATTGTCTGATGCGGTAGTAGTTACCTTAGGTCCCAAAGGCCGTAATGTAGTTTTGGATAAAAAATTCGGCTCACCGACTATTACTAAAGACGGCGTTACGGTAGCAAAAGAAATCGAGCTTGAGGATGCCTATGAAAATATGGGCGCTCAGATGGTTAAGGAAGTAGCTGAGAAGACATCTGATACTGCGGGTGATGGTACGACTACAGCTACGCTTTTGACTCACTCAATCTATAAGGAAGGCATGAAAAACGTCACTGCCGGCGCCAATCCTATGGGCCTTAAAAGAGGCATAGACAAGGCAGTGGAAGTGGTCATTGATGAGCTGAAAAGAATGGCAAAACCGATTAAAGACAAAAAAGAAACCAGCCAGATCGCCACTATCTCAGCCAACGGGGACGAAACCATAGGCAATCTCTTGGCTGATGCTATGGATAAAGTAGGCAAGGATGGCGTGGTCACTGTAGAAGAAGCAAAGTCTATGGCCACAACCCTTGATGTAGTTGAGGGTATGCAATTTGACCAGGGGTATCTTTCTCCTTACTTTGTGACTGATGCCGAGAGGATGGAGTGCGTGTTGGAAGAGCCGTATATTTTAATCTATGAGAAAAAAATATCGGCGGTAAAAGACATCATTCCATTGCTTGAGAAAACCGCCCAGCAGGGTAAGCCACTGCTAATTATTTCAGAAGAGGTTGAAGGCGAAGCCTTGGCAACCTTGGTAGTTAACAAGATTAGGGGTACGCTCAATGTCTGTGCGGTAAAAGCTCCGGGTTACGGCGACAGAAGAAAGGCAATGCTTCAAGATATTGCTATTCTAACCGGCGGGAAGATGCTTGCCGAAGACTTAGGTATCAAATTAGAGAGCACTCAGTTATCTGATTTGGGCAAAGCCAAGAGAGTCAAAATTGATAAGGAAAATACCACCATAATCGAAGGAGCGGGTAAAACCTCGGATATTAAAGGAAGAATTGAGCAAATAAAGAAGGAAATTGACAAAACCGATTCTGATTATGATCGGGAGAAACTTCAGGAACGTTTAGCAAAGCTCTCAGGTGGTGTGGCGGTAGTTAATGTGGGCGCTGCTACCGAAACTGAGATGAAAGAAAAGAAAATGCGCGTTGAGGATGCGCTTCATGCCACTAGGGCAGCAGTTGAAGAGGGTATTGTTCCTGGAGGCGGGGTTGCACTTCTAAGGACGATTCCCCGGGTGGAAGCTCTTAAACTTGAAGGGGATGAGAAAATAGGAGTTGATATTGTGAGGCGTGCCCTGGAAGAGCCAATCAGGCAGATTGCCCAGAATGCCGGGGTGGAAGGTGTGGTAGTAGCTCAAAAAGTCAAAGACGAAAAAGGCTCTTTTGGTTACAACGCCGAAACAGGCGAATACACTGATTTAATTAAGTCAGGTGTTATTGACCCGGTAAAAGTGGTGAGGCTTGCCATACAGAATGCTTCAAGTATTGCAGGGCTCATGCTTACTACAGAGGCAGTAGTTTGTGACCTCCCGGAAAAAGAAAAAATGCCTCCCATGCCGCCATCGCCGCATGGTGAGTATTAATCGCAACTAAAGGTTAAAAATAGAGGGCTGCTGTCGTTATTAATGGCGGCAGCCCTTTATCACAAAAAATAAAAATAGTAAAACGTTATGATAAATAGCTATGCACGAAAATATACTCAAAAACATAGATATTGTGGCATTAGAGAAAGAATACGGGGTGTTAAAAAAATCAAATGGTAATTATCGTTGCCGTAAATGCCTGATGATAGACGGTTATGCCGAAGAAGAAAAGAAATGCCGCTGGTGCGGTTACGAGCTTTTTGAGATAGATAAGGCATGAGTTCAAAAAGAAAGCTACAGATTAAATTCAGGCAAAAATTGAAGAGACGCCGAAGGCGGCTTAATCTGCTAAAGAAAGGCATTGATCCAAAAGATTATTTTTGTGGGGGATGTTATCTAAGAAACAATTCAAAAACACAATGGAAAGAAAGCCAAAATTTGTAACAACGGATAGTTCTAAGAAAGAAAAGCCATGTTGCCAGACGCTGAATAAACAGAAATCAGAGATTGAGAATTATATTGTCCAGCTTGTTGAGGCTCGTGAGGATTTTATTAAAACCAAATGGGCATGGGGAATTATTAAAGCAATAGAGCCATTGTCAGGAGAAAAGGTATCGAAGGGCAAGAAATCGTTTTTATGCGAAAAGTGCGAATCTTATATTATGCCCCGTAAAAGACTAGCAGAGTTGGTGATATTAGGCAGTAAGGGCTAAGATAGTAATATGGCGATGAGCGGAAAAATCAGGTGTCCCTGGTGCGAAAAAATTTTTGATTCCCCTGCAAACCGCAAAGACAAAGATACCATAGAATGCCCAGCTTGCTTTACTAAATTGGAGATTACGCAAGCTTCTCCAGTGCAAGTAAAAATAGCTGGCGAAGTTGATGATTATATGTACGAAGAATATGATGATTGGAAATAAATAAGCCTTATTTTATGAAAGGGGCAAAGAGAGATGAAAAAAGATTTGAAGTGCAGAAAACATAAATATATAGGTAAGAGAATGGAAATCGTTCCTTTGCATACGGGTCTGCCTACAGAATGTAAGATTTGCGGCAAAATGTATTTTTCCGATAACCCTTTGGTTTTTAGAACAGCCTCTCTTAAGAAAGTAAGTATCTGCACTGCTTGCCAGGAAAAGTTGCATTGCGCTAAATGTAAACAGAAATTCATATTAAAGAAATTTTTTGTTGCAGAATGCACTCAGTGCGGTAATTTGGAATTCTACTGCAAGAAGTGTAGTAAAAAATTGCCGACCTTGCCTTTAGGTTGCGAGCCGCATGAGCAGATTTTACGCAAGATGCAGACAATTCTAAGAGAGTATATGCCGGATCTTGGCGATAATCTGCCTAAAAATTTAAAAGACCTTAAGAAATTCAAAGGTTTTGGGGATATACCTTCATACCTTTTTCTCCATTTCAATATCATTCTGCCTCCGGATTTTGGCAAGTTTGAAGAGGAAGACGATGATGCGGATTGGTGGAAGAAATAAGATAATGGATAGCCTTATTAACAAATACATCGTGTATCTGATAGCAACTAAAAAAGAGTTTTCCAAGCAACTTATTTTCAAAGATGGACATGGCAAGCAAAATTATAGGGAAAGAGGAAATGAGAAAGTCAGCGGATTTAAAACGGAATAAGAGATTACCTCTAATTGAAATCATGGCGGGCCTTTTTGGGCAAGCCTCTACTGTGGGGATGTCGGCATGGATTCCTCCCTCGTCAATTTATAAATTTAGCAAAATATCTTCAAAGTAAAAATAGATGTTTCGCGAAATATATGAGGCCAAAAGAATAAATGATGTGGGACGAAAAAGAAGACGAACAGGACCGGCAATTCGAAAAAATGACGGCTACGCATTTGTATTGCAACAATTGCGGCAGGTCAATGCCGGTGCAAGAAATATTGCTGTTGGTGTTGCCCGACGGTGAATTATACGATTACCGTTGTATGCAATGCCATGAATCAGTTGGCACGCGCAAGGAAACAAAAAGGCCATCTTTAGAGATAAAAGGCGGATAAATTAAATATATGGACATTGCTAAATGTATTTACCGGGTTTCTCAAGGGGTATTTTTTGTAGTATTAAAATTATTCTTCCGCTTAGAGATAAAAGGCAAGGAAAATATACCTCAAAATGGCCCTGTCATATTAGTTGCCAATCACTTCAGCCTTCTTGATCCATTCGTAGTCACCTGTTGCACAGACCGCATTATCCACTGGTTAGTAGCCAGTTGGGTTTTTAGAATCAAGCCCTTTTCTTTCTTTGCTAAACGGATTCCATTCTTAAAAGTAGAGCCGGGCAAAGGCAATAATAAAGAAGCGCTTAAACAGGCGATGAGCATTCTAAGGGACGGCCGTGTTATCGGAGTATTCCCTGAAGGGAAATTAGCAAAGAACGGCGGATTAAATCCATTCTTTTCTGGTACTGCGTATCTCGGAATCAAATCCAAAGTTCCTATCATTCCGCTATATATAAACGGTAGTGACAAACTGCATAAGATTTCAGTCTTCATTGGAGAAGAATTTTCTTTTGACGGAATATACGATCCTGCAAATAAAGAGCATTTGGCAGAATGCAGCCTGTTTATTAGACATAGAATAGAAGAATTAAAGAATGGAGCGGATGATAGGCCTAAGGATCTATATAGTATTAAAACTCCATGTTAAAACGTATTGATTCTTTAATTTTTTTTATTAAAATAAGCTTTTATAGGAATCTAATTATAAGGGAACAAACAGCGATACCCAAAAGACGATCACTGTTGAACTAAAAACAATCACTTCTTTGAAAGTTGTCGAGAAGGTAAGAGTTGAGGTTAAATGCGACAGCAATAAAACAGGGACTGTAACAGTAATTCAGACGAAGAAAGACAAAAAATAAAAGGAGGTGGATAAAATGAGATACATGCTGGTTGTAGGTTTGGTGGTTGTGTTAAGTTCCACTTTTTGCTTTGCCCAGATGCCGGTAACGCCTAACGTTTCTCCTCTTTCGACAAGCGCATCTGAAACAAAGATCCTCAGTGGTAAAGTTGATTCTGTAACAGTTGCCGATCCTGTAAAAGGCACAAAGTCAGAAATCACCGTTGTGGATGAGGCCGGAAATAAGACTACGGTTTCAATTTCGCCTACCACGAAGATCTATGATAACGACTGGAAAACCATATCTCTGGATCAGGTTAAAAAAGACGACAGCATCAAAGTAACATATGCTGTGATAGAAGGTATCAATGAAGCTGTTTCAGTTAATTTAAAGAAATAGCAGGGGATATTCCTTTATTGCGGCGGACATTTGGACAGATGTCCGCCGCCTTTCCATGTAATCAAAAAATGTTCAAGAGAGGTCTATTTATAACAGGTCTTTTTGCGGTATGTTTTCTTCCCCTGGGCATTCTTGCGAATAAGGCGCATGCTGTATTAGACAAAACAAAAGACAAGATTGGCGTTGTATATTGGCACGGCAATCCCGCAGAAAGAAAAATCGCGCTTACCTTTGACGACGGTCCGAATGAGCCTTATACGTCGCAGATTTTAAATATCCTTAAATCATATAATATCAAAGCCACCTTTTTCTTGATCGGCAAAAACGTAGATTCCTATCCAGAAATAGCCAGGAGGATAGTAAGAGAAGGACATTGCATAGGCAATCATACTTACAGTCATCCTGATTTAGCTTTGGAGTTGAAGTTCCAAATTGACGAGCAGATAAAAGCATGTGAAGACGCCATATTTAATGCCACAGGCATACGGACAAATCTATTCAGGCCTCCTTACGGCCTTGATAACCCATGGGTTTTTAGGGAGGCAGAAAACTTGGGTTACGTAATAATCAAGTGGTCAGTAACCGGCGGCAACGGAGGAGCAGAGATAACGGCAGATAAGATTGTAAAGAGAATACTGGATAGCGTTGAAAACGGTTCTATTATACTGCTTCATGACGGAAACAGGCTTGCCAAAGGGGCAGACCGTAGCCAACTGGTAAAAGCGCTGCCTGTAATTATCGAATCCCTTCAAAGGAGAGGCTATCAATTTGTTACAATACCGGAATTATTGAATCTTAATAGTCGTATTCCGGATATTCCCACAGCCATATAAAACAAGGAGGTTGGAAAATGAATTATACGGGCGTAACGGCAATTAACGAAAAGGTAAAGCAGGAAAGCAGTTTTGTCATCAGCCTAAAGCAGGAGATAGAAAAGGTTATTGTCGGGCAAAAATATTTGATTGAGCGGCTCTTAGTTGGGCTTTTAGCCAATGGCCATATGCTTGTTGAAGGCGTGCCCGGACTTGCCAAAACACTTTCTGTAAAAACCCTATCGCATGCGATTAATACGAAATTCCAGAGAATTCAGTTTACCCCTGACCTTCTGCCTGCGGATTTAATCGGGACGCTTGTTTATAATCCTAAAGATGGGGCATTTACTACCAAAAAAGGCCCTATTTTTGCCAATATTATTTTGGCTGATGAGATTAACCGCGCTCCGGCAAAAGTGCAGAGCGCGCTCTTAGAAGCAATGCAGGAAAGACAAGTTACCATTGGCGAGAATACTTTTAAATTAGACGAGCCGTTTTTGGTGATGGCTACACAAAACCCGATAGAACAAGAAGGAACCTATCCTTTGCCTGAAGCGCAGGTTGACAGGTTTATGCTAAAAATCAACATCACCTATCCGAATAAAGATGAAGAGCGCAAGATTCTTAAAGAAATGAGTGTTACGGATAAGGAGATAAAGGTTTCTCCGGTAGTCGGGCCCGAAGACATTAAGCGCGCCCGGAGAGTAGTTAATGAAATCTATATGGATGAGAAGCTTGAGAATTACATTATTGATATTGTGTTTGCTACCAGAGAGCCAGCCAAATATAAGTTGAACGATTTAACCAATTTAATCCAGTATGGCGCTTCTCCACGCGCAAGCATTTATTTGACGCTTGCCTCAAAAGCTTATGCTTTTATCCAGGGTAGAGGCTATGTCACGCCACAGGATGTAAAGTCCATTGGTCCGGATATCTTAAGGCATAGGGTGATTGTCAGCTACGAAGCAGAGGCAGAGGAGAAGACGTCGGAAGATATTATTAAGCGTATATTTGATGAGGTTGAGGTTCCTTAAATGATCCCTAAAGAAGTTTTAAAACAGATTAGGCGCATTCAGATAACCACCTCGCGTATGGTTACTGATGTATTTTCCGGGCAATACCAGAGTGTGTTTAAGGGAAGGGGTATGGAGTTTGATGAAGTGCGAGAATACCAGGTAGGTGATGAAATCCGCTCTATTGACTGGAATGTTACTGCGCGCATGGGGCATCCATATATTAAGAAGTTTATGGAGGAAAGAGAGCTGACGGTAATGTTGTTATTGGATTTGTCTGGCTCTTCTTATTTCGGCACAGTTAATAAATTAAAAAGGCAAATTGCCGCAGAGATTTGCTCGGTCTTGGCTTTTTCGGCAATTCGCAATAATGATAAAGTAGGGCTGATTATTTTTACTGATAAAATCGAGAAATTTGTCCCGGCCAAAAAAGGCATAAGCCATGTTCTGCGCATCATTAGAGAGGCATTGTATTTTAACCCACAAGGCAAAAAAACAGACATTCCCGCGGCCTTAGAATATCTCAATAAAGTATGCAAGCGTAGCACAGTTACTTTTATTGTCTCTGATTTTTATGATGCTAACTTTGAGAAGCCGCTTTCCATTGCCAATAAGCGCCACGATTTGGTGAGTATTACTATAACCGACCCCAAAGAGCTGGATTTGCCTAATATCGGCATGGCGCAATTCGATGATCCGGAAACCGGCAAGACATTTAATCTGGATACCTCAAATGAAACTTTACGCCGCTCTTTCCGGGAGAACGCATTAAAGATAACAGGCGAACGCAAGAAAACATTTGATAGATTGGGGGTAGATAGCGTAGATATCCGCTGCGATATCCCCTACAACCGCACCTTATTTAAATTTTTCCGCATGCGGGAAAGGAGGTTACGTTAAATGCGCCAGGTTTTCTTTTCCATAATTATAGTTTTAATGTTAGCGGTTTTAATGTTTTTGGTGGCAAATTTACCTACACGGATAGTTAAACCTAAAGAGCAGAGTTCTTTCTTGACCAGCCCAAGCCAGATAGACTATGCTAACAAGCTTTTAAGCAAAGGGCTAAAGAGTGAGGCCGCTGAAGCATTCGAAGAATATCTTGCTGTTGGCAAGATACAGCCACAAGAAGAGGCACAGTTTTTATATAAACTAGGCAGTATTTATATGGAGTTATATAAGTATGAGAAGGCGCTGAAAAGTTTCTATAAAGCAGAGATGTTAAATCCAAAGGCAGACTTCGCTCAAGAAATGAACCAAAAGATAATTGAGGCATTGGAGAATTTGGGAATGAGCAGCCAGGCCAGATACGAATTGGAGGCGCGGACTTCTTTGGGCAAAGAAAAACAGGCAAAGGGAAAGGTAGTTGCGCGTATCGGAAAAAGAGAAATAACCGATACTGAGATTGATGAAGCTATCAAGAATGTTCCGCAATGGATGAGAAAGAGTTTAGAAGAGCCAGAAAGGCGCCTGGAATTCATTAGAAATTACGTCGGGCAGGAAGTTCTTTATACAAAAGCAAAGCGTTTAGGGTTGGACACAAAAGAAGAAACCCGCTCAACCTTAGAGCAGCTAAAAAAACAGATTGTGGTTGAACAGCTTTTAGGTAAAGAGATACAGGAAAAACTGGATAAGATTAGCCCCGAAGATATCAAATTATATTACGAAGCCAATAAAGATAGTTTTAGTGAGCCAGCACAAATAAAGGTAGCTTTCTTAAGCTTTGAAAACGAATCCCAAAAAGACGAAATGGTTCAAAAGCTCAAGAAACAGGAAGGAAAATCCCAGGAGGCTTCGATTACAGAAGGAGACTCAAGTATTGCCGGTATCGGAGAGGCAAAGGATGTAATTGCCGGCCTATTCCTTAAAGAAAAGGGGCAAATAAGCGATCCTTTAAAGATAAAAGATAAGTTTTACGTTTTTTCTATACTTGAGAAAAGACAGAAACGACAGAAAAGTTTTGATGAAGTGAAATCAGAAGTTGAATACGAATATAAGATGAAGAAGCAACAGGAAATAAGCCAGGATTTGCTTAAAAAAGCATTGGAAGAGCAAGAAGTAGAAATTTTTGAAACAGGAAATAAGAATGAGACCAAAAAAGATAATTAATTTAATCTGCGCCATTTTCTGCTTAGGAGTGTTTTTGGTAAACAGCAGTATTTCTTTTGCGGCTCAAAATAAGGGAAAGAAAAATTCAGACATCGAAGCGACTGCCGCAGTGGATAAAACTTCAATACAAATAGGCGATAAGTTCACCTATACAATTACGGCAAAGGCAAAAAAGAATATTGAAGTTGAATTCCCGCAAATTCTTCCAGAGAGCTTATCCGGTTTTGCGATTAAAGACTTCGGATCTAGCGCCAAAGGTCTATTTGGGAAAAAAACTTTCAAACAATGGTATCTCTTAGATACTTATGTCAGCGGCGAGCATACTATTCCGGCGTCAGTAGTTAAATATCGCACTAAAGGCCAAACTGATTGGCAGGAGCTAAGCATAAATGAAGTAAAATTGGAGGTTAAAAGCGTACTGGATAATGCTTCAAATCGAGCGGATATCCGCGATATAAGGGGGCCTAAAAGTTTTACCAGCAGAATGTGGCTCTATATCTTAATAGCATCAGCATTTCTTTTAATTATAGGAGGAGTTTTTGGTTTTATTTTTTTGAATAAAAAGCAAGAGGAATTCAAGGCACCGCCGCTCCTAGCGCACATTATTGCTTATGAAGCCTTGGCGGCATTAGAGAAAAAGGACTATATTCGCAAAGGACAAACCAAGGCTTATTACATAGAACTCTCAGATATTGTGCGGCATTATCTTGAAAACAGATTTAATATCCGAGCTCCGGAGATGACCACCGAGGAATTTCTGCTTAAGGTTAAAGAGGATAGCTCTTTATCGGTTGAGCATAAAGGCTTATTACGTGATTTTCTGACTAATTGCGACTTGGTTAAATTCGCAAAATATCAACCTGCCCAAACAGAAGCAAGTTTAGCGCTTGCCTCGGCAAGAAGATTAGTTGATCAGACTAAACAAGAAAATAAGTTGTAGAATATGCTTATTCAAAATCCCATATATTTTTTATTAATTCCCGTTGCGGCGGGGATTGTTTATTATTCTTTGCGCAAGAATAAATCTCCTGGAATCCGGTTTTCTTCGGAGAGGTTTCTAACCATAAGCAGCCCTACCTTTAAAACCCTATGCAGCCGATATATTTGGGTCTTGCGCCTGCTGGTGTTTGTATTCTTGGCTCTTGCCTTAGCCAGGTTTCGAGTGCCGATTGAGGAGTCAAAGATTCAGACTGAAGGCATTGATATTATTCTTGCCTTGGATACCTCAACCAGTATGCTGGCAGAGGATTTTACTCTGCGAGGCAGGCGGGCAAACCGTTTAGATGTAGTAAAAGATGTTGTAGAAAACTTTATTCAGGGAAGGAAAAATGATCGCATCGGCATTGTTGCCTTCGCTGCCCGCGCCTATACCGCAAGCCCCTTAACGCTTGATTACGGTTGGCTGCTTGAGAATCTTAAGCGCGTTAAAATCGGCATGATCGAAGACGGTACGGCTATCGGCTCGGGCTTATCAGTTGCTCTTAAGCGGCTGGAGAATACCAAAGCAAAGAGTAAAATCGTAATTCTTTTGACTGATGGTATAAACAATGCGGGAAAAATCTCGCCTTCTTTGGCAGCCGAGGCTGCTAAGGCTTTAAAGGTGAAAGTATATACCATCGGAGCAGGAACCAAAGGCATGGCGCCGTACCCGATGAAAGACTTCTTTGGCAATACTGTGTATCAGCCGGTAAAAATAGATATTGATGAGGATAGTCTGATAAATATCGCCTCCAAGACAGAAGGCAAATATTTCCGCGCTACAGATACAAAATCATTAAAAGAAATTTATGCTGAAATTGACCGCATGGAAAAAAGCCCTATTGAAGAAAAGGGATATATGGAATACCGGGAATTGTTCCCGATATTTTTAACTATTGCTATGGCGCTCTTGTTGTTAGAGGTTTTATTGAGAAACACAATTTTACGGAGAATTCCTTAAGTATGAGATTTGCCAATATACAAGCAGCTCATCTTTTTTGGTTAATCATAGCCGTGATAGGTTTCTTTTTCTGGGTAAACGCAAGGAGAAAGAGATCTCTGGAAGCCTTTGCCGATAAAAACCTCTTAGCTACGCTCCTTGCTTCTTTTGATATTCGTAAATACAGATTAAAACAGGTTTTGATTATTGTAGTTTTCTCATTAGCAGCTTTTTCTTTTATGCGTCCGCAATGGGGGTTTAAGTGGCAAGAGATAAAACGCAGAGGCTTGGATATATTGGTAGCAGTAGATGTGTCCAAGAGTATGTTGGCAGAAGATATAAAACCGAATCGCCTGGAACGCGCAAAACTTGCGTTAGGAGACTTTGTTAAGCATCTTAAAGGCGACCGTATCGGGCTGATTGCTTTCTCCGGAAGCGCTTTTGTGCAATGCCCGCTCACTGTAGATTATAGCGGATTTCTTTTGTCCGTAGAGGCGCTTGATATAAATACTATCCCTAAGGGTGGAACCTCAATTTCCAGCGCAATTCGGCAGGCGATGGAAAGCTATGAGGGCGGACTTAAGAAATATAAGGTGTTGATTATTATTACTGACGGCGAGGATCACGAGGGGGATCCGGTTAAGGCTGCGGAATTGGCTCAAAAAGAAGGCATAAAGATATTTTGCATAGGCATAGGCACAAACGAAGGTGAATTGATACCGGTAACTGATGAGAGTGGTAGTAAAGCCTTTTTGAAGGATAGAAGCGGAGCGGTGGTGAAAAGCAGGCTTGATGAAGCAACTCTGCAAAAAATAGCTCTGGCTACGGCGGGGAGTTATGTGCGCGCAAGCGCTAAAGAATTTGGGTTAGACTTAATTTATAAAGAGAAACTTTCGGAAATGGAGAAGAGAGAACTTGAGACCAAGATGGCTAAGCAGTATGAGGAGCGTTTTCAGATTCCGCTGTCCATTGTTTTCTTGCTTTTGGCATTCGAATTTCTCTTAAGCGATAGGAAGAAGGCGTTATGAGTAAAAGTTGCAGGATAGTTACATTTTTTATTAGCTTGTGTATTTTTGCGGTTGCGAACTTACCGTGCTTTGCTGCAACTGATGCTAAGAAAAACGTCAAGGAAGCAAACAGACTTTACAAACAAGGAAAGCTTGATGAGGCGCTACAGAAATATAATGATGCAAGCGTAGCCCTTCCTGATTCTGATATCGTAAACTTCAACATGGGGACAGCATTATATAAAAAAGAAGATTACGAGAAGGCGCAAGATGCCTTTACTAAAGCCTTAACCAGCGAAGATAAGAAGCTCGAAGCAGATGCCTTATATAATTTGGGGAATTGCAAATATAAATTGGGTAAGCTTAAAGAAAATACGGATTTATCAACCACCGTAGCACTTTTGCGGGAGTCATTGGATTATTATAAAAGAGCGATAGATTTAGACCAGAAAAATACCGATGCGCGTTTTAACCATGAGTTTGTTGAAAGAGAGCTGAAGGTTTTACTGGATAAATTAAAGCAGCAACAATCTAGTACCGATAAACAGAAAGAACAAGAGAAGCAACAGGGGGAACAGAAGCAAGGCACTTGCCCTACTGGTAAAGAACAAGGTAGAGAAGATAAGGAAAAAGAAGGATCCGCTCAAGAAAAAGCGCAACAGCAACAAGAAAAAGAAGGTCAAGAGGGGCAGTCGCAACAAGAGGAGCAAGCAGCCGCAGAAGAAACACAACAAGAAGAGCAGGGTAAGGAGTTATCAGAAGAAGGGGCACGCGCACTTTTAGAGCGCTATGGCCAAGATGAAGCAGCTCCGGATTATACAGAGAAAGGCGCCAGGAGTTACGAGAGGGAAGTGCTAAAGGATTGGTAGCCCGCATTGTAAAGTTATGAAAAGGTTATTATCTTTTACATTATTGTTTGCGCTATGTTTGGTTTCAACAGTCAGCGCCAGCGATATTCAATTTGAGGTAACCGTTGACCGCAATAAAATAGCATTGGGCGAGGCGCTTCAGCTAAGTCTTGCTTTTCACGGCACTCAGAGTGTTTCTGCTCCAAGCATAGATAAAATAGAAGGTTTTGATAGCCGCTACCTTGGGCCCTCAACCATGGTTTCCATAGTGAATGGCGTAGTTACTAGCTCAATAACCCATATTTATACTTTGATTCCTTTAAAAACAGGAACATTTACAATAGGGCCGTTTTCCGCAGAAGTGCAAGGCAGGACCCTAACCTCTAAGCCGATAACCGTAGAAGTAGTTTCTGCTCCTTCCGGAGGCCAACCTTATCCTCGCCAACAAATCCAAGAGGAGCCTTCTACCACAAAAATAAGCCAAGATGAGTTAAAGGATAGGATATTTTTAATTTTGAGCGCGGGCAAAAGAAAGGCATACTTAAATGAGATTATGCCTTTAACTATAAAACTTTATGTTAACCGCTTGGGCGTGCGGGATATACAGTTCCCGGTGATAGAAACAAATGATTTCTCCATTGAGAAATTTGGACAGCCTAAGCAATACCGTGAGGAGTTTGGTGGCGTGTTGTATGATGTGATTGAATTTGCCACTGATATGTTCGCCATAAAGCCAGGTGAATTTACCTTGGGTCCGGCAAAATTAAATTGTAATTTAGTGGTCCGCCGGCAGGCTCAAGCGCACCGGAAAACTTTTTTTGACGACGATTTCTTTGGGGGAGCATTTAATGATGATATTTTTAATGATTTCTTCGGAAGATATGAGGCATATCCTTTGGAATTAAAATCTACAGAACTTCCGATCACAGTATTACCTTTGCCTCCAGAGGGAAAGCCGGAAGGTTTTGATGGGGCGCTGGGAAATTTTCAATTAAATGTTGAGGCAACGCCTCTTGAGGTAAAAGCAGGAGATCCTATTACCTTGAAAATGACAATAAAGGGAGAGGGGAATTTTGATAGCGTTAAAGCCCCTCGGTTACAATCCAAAGATGGCTTTAAGGTTTATGACCCACAGGTTAAACAGAATGGGAACGAGAAAATTTTTGAACAGGTAATTATTCCGGATTCGGAAAACATAACTCACATCCCGCAGATAAATTTCAGTTTCTTTAATACAAAAACCGGACAATATGAAGTCTTAACGCATGAGCCTATTCCGATAACGGTATTGAAAGCCGATGAGGCTCAAACAAAATTAATAGAATTACCCCAAGCTCAAGTTAAGATCGCGCAAAAAGAAGAGCTGGGAAGGGATATAATTTACCTTAAAAGCTCACCTGGCCAATTCAGGAAAATCGGCCGTTATCTTTATCAAAGTTTAGGCTTTTGGTGTTTGCAGATCTTAAGTTTTATTATATTCTTGAGCATCCTCATTTTTAATCTCAGACAACAAAGGTTGATGACCGACCAACGTTATGCGCGCAGGTTGCAGGCTCCGACAAAAGCAAAAAAAGGAATAAAAGAAATCGACAGGTTATTGAGGGAAGGTAAAACAGAAGCATTTTTTGACACGCTGTTTAAAACGGTCAAAGAATACCTGGCTGATAGATTCCATTTGCCCGCAGGCGGCATAACCGCGATTACCATTGAAGAACTAGCCAAAGAAAAAGGCATTGCCCAAGAAACCTTGGATAAAATAAAGAAAATTTTTGCTGATTGTGATATGGCTAGATACGCGCCCAGCCAATTTGGTCAGAAACAATTAGAAGATATCTTTCAAAGCCTCAAAGAGGTTATTGATTATCTGGAGAAACAAAAGGTATGAAAGTTAAGAATATCCACAATATTTTTCTTTTAATGGCGCTATTTTCATCTCTTTTCTTAGAAGCAGGATTTGCTTTCGATAATCAAGAAACAAGCGCTTTTAATCGGGCAAATGTTTATTATGAACAGGCTAATTATGACGAAGCAATTAAACAATACAATAGTATCCTTGAGACTGGCTGGGAAAGCGGGAATCTCTATTATAACCTTGGCAATTGTTATTTTAAGAAAGGTAAACTCGGAGAAGCTATTTTTTACTATGAAAAAGCTCGTAGATTTATGCCGCAAGATAGAGATCTAGAATCTAATTATGCATACGCCTGCTCGCTGATTAAAGACGGAATCATCAGCAGCCAGGTAAATCTGCCTGTAAGGTTATGGAATACCCTATTTGAAAAGCTTACCATTGATGGGTTGACAATATTGATCAGCGCGTTCTTTATATTGATTCTAATAAATATTTTGGTAAGTTTTTTCTTTGCGCCGCTTAAAAAGCAGGCTTTAATTTTTGCTATCTTTTTGGGGCTATGTTTTGTTATCGGTTTCATAGGCTTGGAGGGGAAAAAGTTTCTCTTAAATAAAGAAGCAATCGTAGTGACTGAGCAGGCCGAAGCCAAATTTGAGCCAATAGATAAGGCTACTACGCATTTTACACTTTACGAAGGGATGAAAGTAAAAGTTGTTGAATTCAGGGATAATTGGTATAAAGTAAGGCGTCCGGATAATAAAAGCGGATGGATTGAGAAGAGCGCCTTGTCTATCTTTTAAAGTAAGCTATCAGGAAATCCTGCCCTTTTCCTACGCGAGAATTTTTCTAATTTCCTTTATTCATAATTTATGGTAAAATTAACTTTAGCCCTTCCGCCCCCTGACAGCATTGATTTTTGTGTGTTCTTTGAGCAAAAAGGCAAATTTTGGTGCGGTCAAAATTTGCCTTTTTGCCCGCGCTTCTCAAGCATTGTTTGCGAGAGGCGCAGCATCCCGCCCCA
>JBAZJK010000005.1 GCA_041651355.1 Patescibacteria group bacterium
GGGTTTATGCAGCTGGCGCAGGCAAACTTACCTTTGTATTTGGTAAGCAGACCGATGTTATAGCAGCCTTCAGTTTCGCAAAGACCACGAAGAAGTATTGTTCTGTCGCTCATTTGCGGAGAAAAGAGATCTTTGGGGGAACTGGCTTTGTATGAGAGAGCTTAAGTTCTTTGCCCTCGATTATAACAAGGCCTGCTGTAAATAAAGCCCAATCATCTTCGAAGGAATCACTGGCTTCTGATCCTCCTTCTTCGCCAAATTCATCCAAAAGGAAGTTTTTTGCCTCTTCTTCTGAATCAAAAGAAGCAACTTCGCTATCATCATGCCAAGCAAGAAAGATTTTAGTTTTGCCATCTGACTTCTTCTTGGTAGCCATCTTTTGTTTCTTTCTCTGCTAGCCGCAGATTAGGCAGCGCCAGGAATCACTATAAGTGTCACTGTCGCCATCGGAATCACTGTCTGAATCTGAATCGTTATCAGAGTCAGAATCAGAGTCACTGTCAGTATCAGTGTCTACACTAGTGCCATCATCAAACGAATCGTCACTACAACTTGGAATTGTGGCGAAGGCAAAGATCACAATAAATACAAAAACAATCATATATAGAAATTCTTTCATTTATTCACTCCCAATATAGTATAGTGCATTTTAGGATCTAAATGGATGGATTTGGCGTAATTTATGTGCATGATTTTCGAAGAAGCTAGTAGGAATCTCTTTAATCCAATCAGGAGTCTTGGCTTTAAGTAGATCATTCAAAGAAAAGATTCCCCAATATTTCGGGTTCCAAATAAGGTTATTTCATGATACTGGCCATTGATAATAAGAAGTAATATTATCTCTCCCTTCTTTTAGTGAGACAGAATCGAATTTACCTTCATTTATCTGAAGATCTAGAATTTGTGATACAAAATGATGCCATTCAGACAGGACCTTGCTTATCGCGCAAGTACGAATTAAAGTCCAAACGAAGAAGAGACCAATTGCTATTAACGAAAGATAGAAAATTGTCATTTTATTTTCCCTTTTACTATCCTTTTATTACTGCAATTGGATGAAGGGTTTTTGTAATAGAGACCAGATCTTTTTGGTTCTCCATTACAATATCAATATCTTTATATGCCCCTGGGGCTTCGTCTAATTTATCAATAGAGGTAAGGTTATGGAGGACACCAGAGAGTTTCTCTTGCTCGGCCTGAAGATTGAGAACCTCTCGTGCATGTTTGCGTCCCATCTTTCGACCAGCACCATGGGAACAAGACTTGAAGCTCAATGGATTCTCAAGCCCTACTGTTATATAGCTTTTTGAGCCCATGGAGCCAGGAATGATTCCTGTCCCTACTGCTTTTACTGCGCCCTTCCTATGAATAATTACATTCTCGCCAAAGTGATTTTCAATAGCAGCGTAATTATGATGAATATCAATTTGCTCGCCCAAATTAATATTGCTAAGAGCAGTGTATTTCTTTACCATGTTTAGAACTGTATGAATGCACTGATGCATCATTGCTGCTCTATTAGCTTTAGCAAATTCTAGAGCGAGAGTCATCCAGGTTAGATAGCCGTTTCCATGATGAGAATCTAGTGGAAGGAAGGCAAGATCAATCTTTGGATCTACAGAGGAAAACCATTGCTGGTTAAGCTCTTTTGCTAGTTTGTTGTAGTAATCACAGATTTGTTTACCGAAATTCCTGCTGCCGGAATGAAGCATAATTCCTAAGTTATTATTCTCATCCGCCTGAAGCTCAATAAAATGGTTGCCGCCACCAAGAGTACCAACTTGGTAGTATCCTTTTTCAATTTGCGAGGTCAGGAGATGATCCATTATTATAGGATTGTCTTCACTGATAGCCGAATCTAAAACAATACAGCTCTGCTTTTCTCTATGATGCTCAAAGCCTACTGGAACATTTCTCTTAATATTTCCTATAATTCCCTTGAGTAAAGTTCCATGAGTATCAAGTTCTTTACTAAGGATCTCTATAGGAATATCTGTTCCGATAAAGGTTACGCCGCACCCAATGTCTACGCCAACAAAATTTACTACAACTGCCCTTTTTGTCGCTAATACCCCACCTATTGGAGCCCCATAACCTATGTGCCCATCTGGCATAAGGCAAACATGGTGGAAAACGAATGGTAGTGAAGCCGTGTTCTCTATTTGCTTTCTGGCTTCTTCTTCAAAATCGTTAATTGTTTTGCCCCAAATCTTAATTGGGACTAAGCAATTATCCAATTTATATGTTAACATCCTTAGTCTCCTATAGATGAGGGGTTGATGATAGCTGCAGTATGTGCTATAGTTAATTTATGTTAACAACACAACAAATTAAAGAGCGTTGTTGGGAGAAAATATACCTCTCCGCTCCAATAGTAGAATGTGCCTGTGGCTGTGGAACGAAGATGAAAGATAAGGATCATTATGGCCGTAATGTAATATATATAAATGGACATAATGGCCGAAAATATTCTGATCCAATACAATATAAACGCGAATGGAATCATAGAAATCGAGTTGCGAGACAAAAGTATAAGACTATCTACTACCGTCAAGTTAAAATAGAATTAATTCTACATAAAGGAGGAAAATGTACTAAATGTTTTATAGAATATGATGGTACAAATGGTGCCGTCTTTCAGTTCCATCATCGAGATCCTAGTCAAAAACTGTTTGGTCTTGGCAATAAGATAACAAATTTTTCTCGTGAGAAAATTCTTGCTGAAATTGATAAATGTGATCTTCTTTGTGCTAATTGCCACGCAAAACTACATAGTGCTTTCTAATAGGAATCTTCTCTGTGGTAATTATTTGCACTTTATGACCTCTTAGATTTTAGCTTCTTCTCTCTTAGATATTTCTTTCGTCTGTTTCTTGCTCTAAGAAGTAGAAGAGCAAACAGACTTGAAAGGGGCAAGGCAATGATGCCAAGGGAACAGACTCTTACTACTCCTTCTAAGACATTAGAAATGCCAAGAAGGACTCTCCAAATCTGTATACTTGGATGCTCAGGACAAACAATGATCCTGATCATTTAAGGAGCCCAAGAGTCCTTAACAAGATTCTGGCTTGGATGAGAAGTTCTGGATTTTCTTGAAGAAATTCGTTGGCTGCTTCAAGAGCATCTCTGACCTCATCAAGAGAAACATTCTCTTCTGCTGCTGCTTCATAGATTCTTTTCTTCAGTTCATCAACTGTTTCACGAGGCATGTTTTGTTCCTTTTTAAATAGTTCTTTGCTTCTTCGATCCACGATACTATTTCTATTTCAGTTGCACTAAATCTTTTAGCAATATTGGCGACCGCACTAAGATCAGGATTCTCAAAGCACTTTTTCTCCATTGTGCTGTAAGGTATTCCTTTTAATATGCCGTAAGCAAGAAGATTAGTTCTAGTATGGCTTCTAACAATTGTTTTGCGGTGATGGTTCAAGTCCCATCTAACCATTCCTTTAGTCTTCTTCGCTTCCTGCCTAATAATTTGAGCTTCTGCAGCTAAAGACTTAACTTTAATTCTTAAATGAATTGTGCGCTTATCAGGAACTTCTTCTTGTTCCAGCGCAACTACTTTTACTATTGTCTGCTGTGGTTTGCTAAATATACGAGCTAATGGATTTACCATTTTATTCCTCCTAAAGTAAGTTAGATTGATTACTAAATAGGAGGACTATTGGAGGCGCTCTAGATCGTATATATTCAGGTGAACTTCTTCATGTCTTTTATCCTAATCATGATTGCCAACATTGTCAATTCTTATTTTGCGCCTCCACCAAGAATCGAACTTGGACCATCGGATTTGAAGTTCCGTTGCGCGACCAATGCGCTATGGAGGCAGCTGAAAACAGAACTCAAGTTCTTCTCTAATAAGAAATGACTGGAATAGGTTACTTCACCAGTCTATGAGAGCTTTGACCAAGGGTCTGTTGAGTTCTAGTTCTTATGGAGTAGAATTGCAGATCCCTACTCTCTTTGTGGCATTTATCGTGGAGATTTATCCAGCCCAAAGTCTGGCACTCTAACTGTACGCCCAACGCTGCAGATTAGGAGGGCTGGAGCCTATATTCGGATCAGGAAGAAGAATAAAACAAAAGAGTTTTGTTCTTGAGCAGAGAAGATTGAATTTTAATTTGAAGACCCTTGAAGGTTGATATTCAAATATAAATTCAAATCCCCATCTTTCTCGTGAATATGGTCGCCTTAAAAGGGCGTCCGTAATTTAAGTTCTACTCTCTCTTCCTGTTCTTCCTATAGGCTCCTAGCCCAAGACTTTTACAGTTCTACTTCAATGAAGTGAGTCGCATTGTACTCGTCGACTTCTTCCTGAAGTTGCTCAATCAGAGCCTGAAGAGCTACTTTCCTTTCGCGAATAGTAGCCTCCTTGATATGAGCGATAGTAGTAATCTCTACTATAGTGCCCATGTGAATGGACTTTCGTGTACCTTCGCCGGTAGAGATGGAGCTAAGTAGAGTGATAGTATCTTTTGCTTCTTCCAGCCGCGCCAAAATAGGATAGATCCCGATATTGGCTACTGTAATAGCTGACTTCAGTTGAATAAGCTTCTCCTTCTCAGAAAGATACTTCTCCAGAACTTCCTCGGTATTGACTCTGGTGCTTTCGGCATCATTAGTATCGTAGACATTCTTCTCGCGGATCAAGAAAGCAATCTCCTTGATCTGACCAGCAAGGATGTTCTTCTTTTGTAATACACGGCGAAGTGTCATTCTCATTGTATTTTCTCCTTATAGAGTATTTGAATCTATTCACAATAGAATCACTATCTATAAAATTTCCGCGCCAAATTCAGAGGTCTAAAATTGCTCTATCTCTTCCAGAGAATACTCTACGGTATCAATAAAGATTCTCTGTATCTCATTAAGAAGATCTCTCTGGTCTCCAGATAGTGTTCTATATTTGTTTATCTGGCGGAGCGCTTCTCTTATTGTACAGAGATGAGAGAAGTAGAGACCTCCTTGCTCGGCTAAGCGAAGCTCATTCTTCTCTTCTGGCAAATTGAATTCTAATGTTGCTTTCATCTGAATTCCTTAGCCTAGGTAGAAGGATCTATCTGGCGTGTCTTCTTCGTTATACACAAAGAATAGAACACTGTCATATTTGTCATAAAGTGCTAGGCGGGCATCAGAAGGAGAAGCTGCTTGAACTTGCTCATTGAAGATCTCGGATTTGTCAATAGCCCCTTTTACTTTGCCGGAAAAGGTACAATTGTAGAATTCCATTGGCTTACTTCTTCTTGATTTCTTCTCTTTTGTGCTGGATATAATCCCAGTGTCTGGTCTGATCAGGATATTCTACTAGAATAGAACATCCTTTATCATTACAGAGAAGAGAGCTTCTTCTAAGTGTATACCCATTAGAATGTAAACTTGGTGTTACTCCAATGGCAGTCAGTAGTCCGCAGCTAAAGGAAAGGAGCATATAAAGAAGAATTTCACGAAGTTTCATTTGTTTTCCCTTAATAACGAACTGCGTTCTTTTCTGTAGTAGCTTCTACTTCTCTAAGAAGCTTTATTGCGTCGTCGTATTCAGGAATCCATTTATTTGGTAGACGTCTACAAGTAAAGGTTACTGGAGTTGTATTCCTATTGCGCCGACTATAAAAGGAAACCGTATTCTTGTTAGACTTTTTGGCTTGACCATTGTTTCGCCAAGAAGGAGATAATCTTTCATCAATCATAATAGAGAAGTCTGGATGATTGGCAGACCAATATCCTCTATCTTTTTTGTTCTTCCAAAAGGTCGTTCTGTATAGGCAGATAGGAAATCTACTTTTGATGAGCTTCTTAATTGTCTCGTGATTTTGTCCCTTAACCAAGAAGTTTCCTTCTGGCGCGTAGACAAAACAGAGATACATCTTTGGCATCCGCCATTCTGGCTCGCCCTCTACTACGATTTCTGTGAATTTTGGTTTCATCTTTTGTCTCCGAGATTGGTGTCCTTGGGCGGTTTAAAATGACACACTTTCTTTGCCGGATTTCAGAGAGCTGGAAGACTTAAGGAATCATAGCTCTTCACTTTTGTGCTCTCCTACAAGCTTTAGAGAAGCAAGCTTACTCTTCTCTCTTTGTCGCCGCCCCAAACTCAATTGGGGTGTAGTCAATACATTCTACCGAAACATTCTTATAGAATGATTCTTTGTATGTTTTCGAGTGTATGTGGCCATGAAGATTAAGATATGGCATTTGAGCATTCATATATACTGGCGCATGAGATAGAATATAAAAGTCTTTGTATATGATAGGAAACTCAAAAACTTTCTTAAAACCTATATTCATCCACCAAGATATAGATCTCTGTCGGTCATGATTGTCAAGGACCAACCATTTAGTCCCTCTTAGTTGGCTGAAGATGTGAGCTGTCTTTTCTCTATTGGCCAGCGAGAAATCGCCAAGATGGATAACTAAGTCATCTTTCTTTACTACTCTATTCCAGTTCTTTATTAAGGTAGAATTCATCTCTTCAATAGAAGAGAATGGTCTTTGTTCGTAGGCAATTATATTTGTATGCCAGAAGTGAGTATCTGAGATTAGGAAGACTTGAGTCATTTCCTATTTCCTTAATAATATCAAGTACTTAGTGGACCCGAGAGGAGTTGAACCTCTGTCTTTTAACGTTCTGAAAATTCTTCTTCCACATGCTTGATTGGCTCGAACTAATCTCAGGACAGCCAACTAATCCTGAGCCTGCCCAGCGCCTCCACCACCAGCTTATAGGGAAAGCTGGAACCCATCCGTGTAATTGCGCCTCTTTGAATACTCGGACTCCTCTTCAAAGACACGGGCAGCTCTTAGGCCGCCATCAACTCCGGTGTTTCGGCAGTTGTAGTTTCTAAGCCTTTTTAACCCGGCGACCTAGAAAGCCGGGGCATGCAGAATCTCCTTCTTCGTCAAAATCGAAACCGTTACGGGCCCGCGAAAACTATTTAGATAAAGGGATCTTCCCAGATATAGCACTCACAGCTTTTATCTTGGGGAGGATGGTAACCCTTTTCTCTTATTGGCTCTTCTCTTTGCTCTTCGTATGTTTCATTAACTATTTTCCGAATAATTGCACGATTGCGTTCTTCTTCTTGTCCTTTCTGCTTTTTATGCAACCAGGGACAAGATCTTATCTTTTTAAACATTATTAGCTCCTGTTGAGAGGATAGGCCTCGAACCTATATCTTCCTCATTACAATTGAGGGCGTTACCAGTTACGCTACCTCTCAATAACTTATTGTAAATCAACTTGTTCATTCTCGAAAACTCCGATGATAGAGTCTCCATTACTATCTTTCCAATTATCATTCTGGACATTGAAGACTATTTCTGGAGCATTAGGGTCAGGATAGATTTCAACTACTCTTGCTTTACCGCCAGAATAAATTCCATATGCTTTTGTTATAACTGTTCTTCCAATAAGCGCAGATCCTAATCTATTAACTAATTCTTTTGCTAACATTTTTTATCTCTTCCCTACTATAAATTGCTGTTTGCAAATTGGCATTGGTCCGTCGGCACACTCAAATCCGCCACCATTATCACACGGTGGACATCCGTTTTCGTCTACTCCGACAGCGTTCAAATACTCGTTCCATTGTCTGTTGATCTCATCGCTACTGGTCAATCGCATTTCTTTCAGACCATTTTGGAATGCCATTCCTGCGAAAAATGACACCGCAGCAACAATGGCACACCACCAGCTTTCGATCATCATTTTCTAACTCCTCCCCACCGCGAGGGCTGCGCGTTCTTTGCGCCAACGCTGAATCCTATCATCCGCAACTGACCAGTATTTCAGGTCGCTGTCGATCCACCAGTTGACGAATTCCTGTGCACTCTCTATTCGCAGCCTCTCGCACTCGGCTTCTTTCTCAGCAAGCTGTTTGCGAAGTTCATCAAGATCGGATTGGGCATTGGGAGAAATGAAGATATCGCGTGAGTTATTTATCTCTCGTGCTTTTTCTACAGAATATCCACAATCACATGCTGGACAAATACCTGGCCCGCCCATTGAATGTCCACCATAATCACACCCACAGCGGTTACACCGTTGCATTTCTTACTCCTCTTCCGCTACGCTAGTAGTATTAATCATCGATATTATCTCATTTGCGCGTCCATATGGACATGGATGTGGATGTAATGTATGTGTTTGACAATATCCATTTGTTCTTTAGTCTAAATTTGTAGTTACAAATAGTATTTGAAGAATTTCCCAATTCTCGCGTGGGAATAGCTTTAGATATTCCTCCGCCGCGACAAGATTAGCCCAAAATTTAGCTAGATGAATTTCTGTCTGATAAGGATATCCTCCAGAATCTCTGTCTAGAGCTATATACTTATTAGAATTCTTATCAAGAATTATATAGATTTGATTTTTCATTTGATTCCTTTGTGCCAGGACTAGAGAATCGAACTCTAGATTGTGCGCCTTCAGCAACCATCAAGCAGCGCATCCTCCATCGATCACCTATTTTGTTTTTGATGGTTTTGAGTGCTCTTACCTTTTGAGCGTATCCCGGCAAAATTGCTGGCCTGGGCGTCTCAGCCAGCATGCGAGACTTCAGCCTCAACTTATCAGATCCCATCTCCGATAAGGATATCTCGTTTGTTTGGTTCTTTTAACGTGCGACACCAACAAGACACGGGGGAATCTTCTAGTAGCCGAAGAGAATTACTCTTCGGCCTCTTTGTCGTCATCCTCGTCATCGAAGAACTCTTTGAATGGAACGAAGGGATACTCCTCGTCCTCTATGCCCTCGGGTATAGTTTCGGCACGAATACCCTTGATGACAGTACTCTTTCCTGGCCCATCGCCACATTGGCAAAACTGTTCAAAACAGTGCATCATTTGATCTTCGTTGTCGCACTCGATGAACGCATCGGGCCTACCGTCAATGTTATCCAGAAGGATTACAAAATACTTTTCGTCAGCCATTAGTTCCTCCTAATAGTAGACTCCTGGACTTCCAGCGCCACCAGGAAAATCTTGGGTGTGCACACCCTGAAGTATATGCTGGTACCAGCAAAAATACTTCTTTTAGCTGTTTGTAGTAGAAATTGCTGGTTACCGAATCCAGCGCCAACCTATCGTTTTGGCGGCTCCTTAAAGATTTTAAACTCCAGGTGTCCTTTCGCTTTCAGCGAGCGCTTACTAACTACTTGCTTCGGCCTGTCAGAGATCAGAGATCTTTTTCTATCACGGCTACCTACATGTTTTATGTCGAAGGTGCCCTACGACAAACTCGTTAGAGGCCCTACTCGGCAGAGCCCTCTCCCTCGGCCTTCTCTTCGGAGACCTTCGGGCCTCGGCGCTCCAGCTTGGAGGCAATGACCTGAAGGAACTTGGTCGCCTCATCCTGAGAAATCGCTTTCTCCTCGGTGAGGATCTCCAGGACCCGATTGGCTTGAACGGACAAAGGAGCATCCAGGAGATCGATCCTGATGGGGTGGAAGGTCGGGTTCGCGTAGGCCACGAACTCCTTCCCGCACGAGCAGCGGGTGACCCTCATGCCGTCTGTGCTGTTTCCCTCGCGGATCTGGGTAGCCTCCGCACGGGTCGTCAGATGGCCCATGACGGACACCCGCATGCCAGCCTCCAGCCGCCTGAAGGCCTTCACCGTCGGGCTGTCGTCTCGACCCTCGACGATGACCTGAACCGCCTTCTTGTGGCGGCGCGGATAGCCGTTGACCATGATCTCCTTGCCGGTCTCGTCCTTCATGACGCGACCCGCAGGATCATCCACGAACATCGTGAACCGACGGAAAGGCTTCCCGTCCTTGTTCGTGGTCTCGCGAGGAGCGAGCTTCGCTGACCCGACCATGCCAAACATCGTTGTGAAATCCATTGTCTCTTTCCTTCCGTTTCTAGTCGCCGAGAGAAATTTCTCAGCGACGCGCAAAACAATTTTCTATAAATATTGGACAAACACGTACACTGTATTTATAGTGCCATTAAAATAACAGTGTTTTCAAGTACTTATCAAAGATAAAGTAGCTTATTTGGTTCGTCTACTCATTCTCCCCCGAGAAAGGGAATTTTTCGTTTAACAACCGAGAATAAACTCTTAAAAACAGACTGCCTAGGATACATGATGTCGTAGCAATTATGATTGCCTGAGGCAGCGAACCAATTGAAATTACTGTGATAAATACACAGGACCAAAGTGGTGCAAGAGCAAAGGTTCTGTGCTGGCACATGAAGATTCTTAGAGTTTGAGGGATTATTAGCCGCCAGAGAAGGATCATGGCGGCCAGAACAAGAAGCTGAGTAGTAATTATCTGAAACGATAGAGACCACATGTTTATTCCTTTGAGTAATTTTTTGCAACTTCCTCTGCCCAGGCACGTAGTTTTCCTGTTACTGGATAAGGCCATTTTTCATCAGAAAACATTGCTGCTACATGTCGCATTGCTCCATCAGACAAAGCTTCATCTTGTGATGCTTCCTGAATAAGACGAAGGCGTTTTTGTAGCTGTTTTATTTCGACCTCAAGATCTTTGATGCGATCTTGTGCCATCTTATCTAAATCTTGCTCAATACTCATAATAATCCTTTATCTGTGATTTTCTGTATCGAAGTAATCTTCGACCAGCTTGAAGTCTCCGCAATAGCGGCCAATCTGATGCCTTCCCTTGCTACGGCCATAAGGGATATTATTCTTCTTGTTCCAGGCTTTTACGTCGCCCTTGAAAGAATGAATCTCTCCAGTTCCCTGATAGTCCGGGTCGGACCAGATGAAGTTTCCAAACCTGGTTTCGATCAGAAACTCTTCCCCGAAGTTCCAGGTAAAGTCTCCAATTTCTTCAGCGAGTTCGTCTTCAGAAATATGCATGAAAATTTCCTCCTTAGATACAGTAGTCGTCTCCGTCTTCGACAACTACACAGGAGTTAGGACAGGTGATTGATCCAAGAAACCAATACCCGCATTTAATGTTGTCTTCTTCTGAAACAGAACAATGTCCAATATTTTCTCTGAGTAGAAGGTCTGTCTCTGAACCACAGTAATCATAATTTATTGATTCGTTAAATTCTAAGTCATCAGTATCTTCAGGATCACCATGGAATTCGTATTCAGGATTACTATGATCACAAATAATACCTTCACACTGTTCGGGAATACAATAAGCAGGTTCCATTTCCGAACTAATTTCCACACACTTATAGTCGCAAACTTCAACACTGCTACTGTAGTTACAAACTCCATCAGTACATGTGGCGTCGCCACTATACTCAATGACTGTAGTTTGGTCGGCCGAACAATGATCAGCAGGCGGAGTATCACAGATCTGATCAACGTCTGAACAGTCTGTGTCGATGTAGCCCGCATCAGTCCCGGCATCAGAATCCGAATCGTTATCTGAGTCGGTGCCCGAATCAGGATCCAGCTGAATGAAGCCATCCTCTGAACAAGCGGCCATCAGGATCGCGAAAACGAATACGAACTTCATGATTTTCTCCTTCTAAGCTTCTGATAAAGCTTTCTTGCCAAGGATTCCCCCAGATTTGCTGGAGATAGCATTGAAACCAAGCTGTTTCTCAAGCACTGTTATTTGGGCGCGAAGCTTTTTAATATCTTCATTATTGGGGGTAATAGAGGAAGCAGCCTCTACTGCCTGCTTGGCCATTGTGTATTCAAGGCCACCATATCTGAGAGCACTGATGACTTCCCAGACATTGTCCAGGTTCATAGCGAACAGGGTCCCAACAACAATTGCTCCCCAGATGAGGAGGTTGAATGCAGGGCCAAAGACAATGAGCCCAAGAGGCAGGCCAATTACAAATGCCATACCAGCAATAGTCAGCCGGGTGACATTTACTTGGCCGTTAAGTCTGGTAATCCCAACAAGGGCCCCACCAGTAAGAACTGTAGCGGTAGTTGCTTTAGAGATAAAGCTAGTTGTCTTCTTGAGAAGTGCTTTGATCTTAGTTGCCAGCCACCTGAGGAATCTCATCTTTTGCCTCCTTGATGTCAACGATTCGATCCTGAAGCTTGATGACTCCAGAGTCACAGAAGCTTGCCATGGCGTAGGAAGGCATCGTTATCACTGAGAAAACGACTGCCAGGGCAGACAGGATTCCAACTCCTGCACGAGCAAGAAACATCTTGGCCTTGAAGCCGCCAACAAAGGTGGCGAACCAGCGCCCAAGCCCTGAAACAATTCTCCAGGCATTCTTGCCAAGACTTGCACAGGTCTCGATCAGGCGAATAAAAAGGTTCTTCTTCTCGGCGATAGGCTCAGCCAACTTTACATTCTTAGACATTCTAATTCCTTTCTCTACTCTGTAATGCATATTGCATACAGAGTCTCTACGTGATTTGGCGCGCGGTTACAACAAGTAAACTTTGTTGAACCGAGCCCTAGCTTTAAAAGTAAATGACAGCATTCCTGAATATGGAATGGAGTTACAGGAACACTTAAAGCTTGAATAATTAATGCTTGAACTGCAGACGTCAAAAATGTGTTATTAAGAGTTTTTACCTCATTAATAATTGCTTCTCTATATGTGAATAGATATTCTTCAGGAGACAGGTTCATGTCATCTATTTCGTCCATGCTACTGCCTTGGTCTTGAGTAGTAATCAATCACCTCAAAATCCGCCCTGATACGAGCGATTTCAGGCTGCTGAAGATAGAAGGTAGTTACTGTTCCATCAAGATAGGTAACTATGATGACAGGATTTCTATTTGTCCCGGCAAATCGAATACGATGAAAGGTCATTCCCTGATACTCGAACATCGGTCTCTGTTGATCAACATGTACAACACGAGAAGGATGATGTGGATAGCAATAGTCATTAGTGCTTCTGACAACGCAGCCGCTTAGTGCCAGTGCCACAATTAGAACGACAAGTCGCTGTCCCATTTGAATTCTGTCCTTGCTTTTGCTCGCGCCTGCTCTTGAGCACGAGCAATTACTTTCGCTTTTCGCGAAACGAGTTCTTCCTTCTTTGCGCACCAGCTACAGAGACACATCAGATTTGCATACTCAGCATGAGTCTTTGCCTTTATCGGCCGGTAGCAAAGGATACATCTAAATTCTGAAGTCATTATGTTACTCCGTAGATAAAAGGATAAAGATGGCGAAACAGATGGAGAGGTAGATAATGATAAAGTTAATTATCACGAATTAGCTCGCGAGCAGCTCTAAGATTTTTGAGAGTCTGTTCAAGTTCAGTGATAGAAGCATCCAGATAGTCCAGAGCTTCTACCTTGTCCATGGTAGTTTTGATAGAAGCCGCTGCTTCGCCAGCAGCTTTATCTATTTCGCGAATCGAAGCCATTTCTTTTCTGACTTCCTGAAAGAAGTTCTTTGTCTTTGTAAAGATATTCATTTTACCACCCGAAGGTGAGCTGTTTGGCACTGAGTCTCTTTCTGTTTCTAACAATCAGAGCCCTTCTATTGAGTTCTTTCGCAACGAGCTTATAGTCTATTCCATATAGCTCAGCGGCAATATGAATTGCCAGACCGGGCTTATAGACGTTCGCTCTCAAGAGAGCAAGAGCATGATCAGCTGCTGCCTTGATGATTGCTGCGGTCATGAAAACCTCCTATTCTGTGAAGGTTCCACCCAGATTAATTAAGTTTGTCTTTAGGATAAGATTCAGTAGGAATGGGAAGGTTGTTAGCAGATAGGTGC
>JBAZJK010000006.1 GCA_041651355.1 Patescibacteria group bacterium
TAATCTGTATCTTGTACGAAAAGATTACCAAGTGAATCGCGAACTGCTGTAACCGTCATTAGCGGTTGTCTGTCCAATGGGATAAGCGTTTCAACACCTGGGTAAGATGTTACGTAACGTTTGGCCGCAGGTTGTTCGCCAAGTACCCAAATATCGACGGCACCAGCGTCAAATTGTTCGCGAGTCATTGCGACATTTTGGCCATATACTACGTAAGCATCACTAACAGACGAAAAATTATCTAAAACAGAACGCTTGATACCTGCTGGAACACCGGGCTTGGAACCTGCGATATGTAATAGATAACGATCTGCTAAATCTAGGTTGGTTTCTAGTCCCCTACCAGCCGAAGTCTTTTCTCTGTTAAAAATTTCGTCAAAGCCGGAAATTGGACGACGCATAACGGTAATGGTATATGGGCCAACTTCTGTAGTCGCACCAACCGTTACCGAAGTTACTAGCACATCAATTTCATATTTCTGAGTATCAGCATTATAATATGCCATTGGAGCACTAGCAAACATTGTCTTTGATTCAATAGTTCTAAAAACAACCGACGCTCCGGTACTTGCATCTGTTGGTGTAGAAACCGGGAAATTCAAAGGCACAATAAGGTTGCTAGTTGGTGGCGTAGAGCGTGAGAAAGTAACAGTTGCCAATGCCCGTGAACCTGCCCAACGAACTACACCTTCATTGAAAACAATGTCATCCAAATCGTCTGGTACAGCACGTTCAGCATATTTCATAGAATTTAACGTACTGAGATAAACCACACGATTATTTTGTTGCTCAAGAACTTCTGCAACAGGGTCAATTTGCAAGTCTCTAATTGGACCAATTCGAGTATCAAGAGAAGGATCGCGAGAAGCAATACCTTCAATAATCATTGTGGAAAAATCGCTTGCTGATATTCTATTGAGCATTCCTAGCCCCTTGTACTTCCATTAGCTGTAAAACTAGCACGACCATCAACAGTCATAATATCAACACGCCACAAGAAACTGCGTGAATCAAGCGCAACGGGCCACATTTGAACCGGGCCAATATCGTGGATAAGCTCTTTGGCTGTTCTTTGGCTAAATTGCGCTTGTTTTTGTGCTGCCTTAAGTCTGTTCAATCCTGCCCTGACTTTTGTTTGGAATTCAAATGCTGCGGGGGAAGTTCCATACATAGAAGCGGGGTTATCGTTATCCGAACCAATTACCTCATCCAAACCACAACCCAGATTTGTGCTATCTCTGGTATCTGTTGTAAGAACCATTGATACATCTTGCTTAACCTTGAGCGTGTCTGAAATAAGAGTATATCCAGTGTTCGTAGTGGAACGGACAATATCCCCATCAGTTATTTTCCAAGTCATAGTCATTATGGCACCGCACTTGCTGCTTTCTGCAATGCAATGTAAATAGCATCGTCCAAAATTTCAACTGCTGCTACCAAATTGGCCTTTGTCTGTTCCCAATACGCAATTAGCCTGTCAATATCATCCATGAATGATATCATATTATGAAAGCGTTCCCTAAAGAGTGTAAGACTCGCAATAGCCGCTTCAAACAGTGCGAGAGCCGGTCCCATAAAATATTCATAAAATTCTGGGCAAAATTCAGCTAAAGGACCACCAGGAATAGTTGTTAGCTCATTTCTGATTTTATCTACAACCGTTTGAAATAATTTCCAAGCGGCTTCTTCCAGTTTTGCAAGAACATCCCACTGAGCGAGCCAAGCACGGAGAATAGCAACTTGTGCGTCAATAAAAGCGATAATTCCAAGAAGGAAATTCTTGAGTGCCTTTAAAATAGGCTCAAGTTGGGAATAAATCCAACGAACAATGCATTTTGCTAGTGGTTGTGCTGGACTTGCCATAATATCCTCTTACATCGCCGTTGTGGTAGTTGTTGCTGAAGATGCCAGCAAACTTGCCAAAGCCGTAGCCGCAGCAGCCGCAGGTGCAACCGCAGGAAGAAGCGCCACAACCGCATTCCATGCTGCCGCTGCTGCCGTAAAATATGTTGACCAAGCCGCTAAAAGCTGCGGGGTTGCCTTTACAAGCGGAAGACCCCCGGTAGCGCCCAAGGTTACCGTTCCTAGGGCAGAGATGGTTGGGGCCGTCATCACTATAGAGGTAGAGCCTGTAACGGTTATAGCGGGTCCTGTGAGCGTTATAGAAGCAGTACCCGTTAGTGTAATAGCAGGAGAAGTCAACGAGTAGGTTGCAGTGCTGGTCTGTATCGTATTCAGATTATCAATTTGCCAAGTAGCAGCAGGTGTCATCCACTGGAAGCCCGTAGCCGAAATAGCGGAAACACCATAATTCCCAAGATCATCAATTGCAGAAATATAAGAATCCACCATTCCGGAAGGATTTTTAACAGAATGCAACATCCTAACGCCTGTTCCCACCAGCAGCACAAGCGGCTTCAGGCTTGTATTAATAGCAGGAACCATTGCAGTAAAAGTTGTCTCATCAACAACTTCCCCGTGATGAATGCGGCTAAGCTCGATGGGGGCACCAACTAAAGACCCATATTTCACAACATCATAAGATTCTTGGGCCTTCTTGGGTGAATTACCGGGAATAATACTAAAAATGTAAGTTTCAGCAGAATCGGTTGGAAGTAAAAACCTTCGTGCATCCCCCTTGCGTGCTGTGCTAGCCTCCCCGTACTTTGTCTGAACCAACCCTGAAGTTAAAGTCACATCACCTTGGGTTTTATTCAAGGCTATAGAATGGGGGCCGCTACCAAGCTTCGCGTCATACCCCATATAGAAGGAGCAGCCCCTAGAAGACTTAAAATCCCAATCCCCAGGCTTCAAAGACCGCCCGCTAGATTCCCCCCAGCCAATCCCGCCCTTGTCTACACGCTGATCATCAAGGTACTTCATACCCTGATAAAAAACAGCATGATAACCCAAAGCATAAGCTTCTCCGTTGGAATTGAAACCAACAAGCAACATGTCCCCTTCTTGCGGAATGTATCTGCCCCAAGAGGAAGAAGTCATGTATGTTTTGTCATCTTTATCTTTTTGGTAGGGCAAAGACAACCCAAGCAAGGGGATTGTGACCTCTCGAATAGAGGGAAGACCATCCATCCGAACTTCTACTGTCCCCTTATCGATATGCACAGCCTCAACCCTAGCACGATGAATCCCTGAAAAATAGGCCTTGTGCTGTGCCTCACGCAACTGATTATAGTTCTTCTTTGTAATATTTCTTCCCATGCTATTTACTTTGCGTTGGCTTTCCCTTGGTTAAATACTGCTGCAAAAATTCAGCAAGGTTAAATGGCCTGTCCCCACCAAAATGGGAATGTAGTGGATAACCTTGAGCGTCAATATCCCCGGTCCATCCACGAACTTGATTCAAATTTATAGTAGTTGCACAATCCCCCATCCACATAATTGAATGCTGAAGACTTACAATATTTGCATAATAATTTCGTTGTCTCCAAAAAACAGGACGATTTACCATCAACCCAAATTTTGGAACAGTATTTATGGCTAAATTTCTTGCTTCTGCGTTAATCTTGTTCAATTGCAAAGCTGAAAATGCTTCTGCCGCCTCTGCTGTATCTAAATAGCCCCACACATCCCCCGATCCTACACGAGCCCCAAGAGTCGGGATTAAACCCAAAGAGAAAGCTGGCTGGCTTGAATGAATATTGGCATTCTTCGCCGTGTTCAGAGACGAAATAGTCATCTGTGTACTGACAAAGACAGTAAAAACCCCCTCATCCGTAGAAGTGTTGCTGTACCCAATCTGGTCATATTTCTCGATTGTAAAATCCTTCATATAATCAAATTTTGGAGGCTTAGAATAATCCACTATTTCAAAATTTGAGCCTAAAGTTTCAGCGAAGATTTGCATAGAAGTTAACTCATACGCACTTGATCCATACTTCCCGGCATATTCTTCACCAAAAACATCTTTATACTTTTGGAACTCCGTACTCGTATCTATGTCAGCGGCGTTAGATCCCCCAGTCGCAAAATATTCTGGACCAAAATCATAAAGGGGCATCTCAAAAACAAGATCACCTCTGGGCGTTGCATAAAACCTAAAATCAATTCTTTCCGCAAGATCATAAATAAGACTCAACCTGTCCCGAAACACAGAGTGCATAGAAATGGATTGGGTTAGGGATTTATCCATTACATTTCGGCCTAAATCACTACCAAGCTTTGCGGGAGCGAAATAATAAACTTTCCCACTACCAACAGGATAGTGCTCTATATCGGTTCCTATAGCCGAAATTATATTAGCAACAGTATAAGTTTCCCCATCAAAATAGCTGCTCCCGTCTTTAGACATCCGTAACAAATCTTTTTCTTGTACTCTATGATTTAAGATATCCGTCCAAACCCCTAAATCTTTTATCTCCTGCCCTATCCGCTTGTCCTCTTCATCCATAGTCCCCAAGAAAAAAGCACTAAGCCCTATCCGATCACTAGCACGCTGAAAACAAACCTCCCTTGGGCCAGTAACAGGTGGAAGATCTCTACCTTGCAACATCCCGTGCTGTTGATCCAACTTCCTACTAATCATATGCTCAAGAACTTTGGGCCTATAAGATTCCGCGCTCTCATAATAGCTACCAGAGGCGGAATCCCACATATTTCCAGAATTTACCGCAGCAAACGTACTTTCCCCAACCCCATTAGACATTTCACTAGATACGTAATTCCACAAGTCTTCTTGCGTCATATTGGCAACAAAGGCAGCGGTTGATTCTTTCAGCAAACCAGACAACGAACCTGAACCAAAGAATACAGTTTCCAAAATTTCAAATAAAGTTAAATTACCAAAAAATTCCTGGTACAAAGAAACATTCGTAGTAGCCACATTCGCTATTTCCCGAATAAGATCAGTAATCCGCAAGTCAAGCGTTCCGGAGCTAACGTTGACAAGAGCATACCGCGCCATTTTTGAAACATCCGTACAAGTTATTGAAACCAAACTTTCGTTATTTGTCCCAACATTCTCCGTAAACGTATCCATAAAGCCTGAGAACATCCAATACCAAATTCGTGGATCATAGGGGTCACGGAAAGCTATACGAACAGGGTCATTCGCATGAAAAATACAATCACCTTCCTGCATAGGATAATCAAAGATAGTTTTTGCGTCATACCTAACCATATTTGTATTTTCAACAGCTAATGTTTCTTGTGTAAAAGTCATCTTCTTCTCAAGAATTTCCCGCTTATACCAACCGGGAACGTAGGCGTCATTCCAAGCAACAGACAAATCACCCTTTGTTGAATCCTTTATCTCAATAGCCTTTGAAACAGCCAACACTGAAGCATCCTCAGAGTAACCTTGATCCATGAGGGCCTGGACTTGCGCTGCCGTATCATCCATCAACATAGACTCAAGTTCTTCATTTGAAGAAAATGCATAAGCAGAGTCACCAATTGCTTGCTTTATCTTGGCATCATACTCATTCTTAACAGCATTACGCCCTTTTCCAATAGCCCTCATATCTTCATGATTTAAAATGTATTTGTCATAAGGATTCAACAAAGTAAAAGAACAACTTCCCGCTGAACGTTCCGCAGATCCGCCCGAACAATTTACACGAACCTCAGTAACATCTTCGGTTACTTCATAACCAAAAATGAAAACCCTGTAGGCAGGAAAAGCCGCACGATAAATTCCCTGCTCTAAGGCCAGTTCTTCAGGATCTTTATTCATTACTGACATTACTATTGCCCCAAGTCGTTTGCATAATCTTGGCTCAAATTACGAATCATTGCCGTATAAATTGCATCCAATGACGGAGTTGATCCCAATGCGGTAAAACCAAAAGACCACCTCTTATTAAAGGGTTCTTCCGCAACATCCGACATTTCCAACACCCTATCAAAATGCCCAACAAAGGTAATAAAAGAATTACCAAACATAGGACTCGCATATGAAATATATGTATAAATGGGGGTACCGTCAGAGGGATCTAAGACCGGCTCCCTGGTAATTGCGTATAAATTCCAGAATGCGGCAAGTTTGGAAACCCCTGCTAGATTCTTTACTGTACCTTTAGGTTGTAAGCTAAGCCCCGACTCAACAGCAGCCGAACCATCAGACAATTTCTGATTCATCCAATCAGAAGCTTTATTTACATATGCAGAAGCTGTGGCCAAAAACCCGCCTTTGTTGTATGCTCCTGTATTCAAATTAATATTACCAGACATACCACTAAATTCCATTTGTAGAAGATCGTTATTTCTCCCCATTTGATTGGTCCAGTGGAAGAACGTGGCACCGCCTTGTGTATCCTTACGAGTAATTCGTTTATTCTGCTTGAACGAAACATTCGTAGGGTTCATAAGCATAGAAATTCCCTTCATTTTGTACTTAATTCGATACGTATTTGTAATATAAAACGGAACCCTCAACGAAACCGATTCATAAGGATTCAACATCCTTGTCAATGCTTCCGCAAAATTTGGAATTGAAGAAGCCTCACCAAAAAACTGTGAATATGCAGTCATCTTTTACCTACCCCCTAGAAACCATCACCCGGAGAAGAAGGAGAATATGCCTTCTTTGCGCCTGATTTTTCCTCATAATACTTATCAACCTCACCCTCATTTGCAGCTTCTGTTGCCCCAGGCTGTGCAGAATAGAATCTGGCCTGTTTCTTATTCCCTACATCAATATTCAAAGTATTAGCCTTACTCTCCGCAAACCCCGGCTTATATGAAGACCCGCCCTGGAACTTTGCTCCAGGACTTGCATGATAGAAATATGTAGCACCTTGGGTTGGATCTTTACCCCGACTTTCCCCGCTCAAGAACTCATGTGCAAATTTCTTCGCTTCTGCTCCGGGGGCTCTTGCCGTCCCATAGGCACGCCCCGCTTCCCCTTGTTTTCCATAACCCGCCCCACCTGTAATCACATCTGTCAAACTCTTCCCATAACTGGAACCTTTTTCCTGCAACCTATTCATTGCAGTCCAAGCAACCGCCTGTGCCTCTAGCTCATGCGCCCCACCACCAGTTATGCCCTTACCCCCTGTCTCCGTCTCAATCATACGAGCAAGAGCTTCTTCGTCCTGTGCATGGCGTTGTGGGTCCATTCCCTGAGAAATTAGCGTTTGATCACGATATTCACCCTTTTCCCCAAACAACAAACCACACCTAGGACAATTACCTTTTAATGTAACAGATATTCTTCCATCCTGCCCAACACTTGTACTTGCCAAGGACAGCCCCCCACCAACCCACGAAGAAGTATCCGCCGCACCTAAAACGTCACTTTTATTTGAACTCAACCCATATGTTTTTCTATCTTTCTCGTTCCCTCCCCCAGCCTGAATTATAACAGGAACAGTCCTAACCATGGGCTGCTGCGCTGTTTCACTAAAAGCAGTAGGAACAACACTTTGATTTGGGGACATGTTTAAATTCCAAGCAGCCTTCAGTCCCTCTAAAGAATCACCAACAATGTCCATACCAGCGGACTTCATCCCGTCTGCCCACTTATCAAACCCCGCCCCCATCTTCTTTCCATGCTCTTTCATCTTATCAATAACACCAAAAAGAGCAGTCACTGCTTGAATCTCTGCCGCCTTTTTCTCAGGCGTATTTGGGGTAAAAAGGGACTTAAACTCAAAAGCCATAAATTTGAAAGAAAGAATCAAATAAGCAGCAACATCAAAAACCAAAGCTAGCAACCCTTGGCCCATATCTGAAACACCCTGCAAAATCTTATTCAAATGCTTTTGAAACTGTGATTGCTTCTTTCCTTCTTCTTCAAATGCGCCCCTAAATAATTTCATATTAGTTTCTGTAATTTGTTTAGCTTGTTTAAAATCTCCTCTATCAATTGCCTCTTTGACCATAAGAATAGTCTTCGCCCCCGTTATATTAACACCCATCATTTTTTCCAGCATAAACCCTGCGCGAGTCTTATCCCCACCGGTCTGGTCCAAGGCAACACTAGCAATCTTCCCAATCATACCCATCAACTCTTCGGAGCTATCACCCTTAGCAACACGGGAATATGCTTCCATCATTTTTTGACGTGCTTCCAACCCCTCTCCATAACCCATTTTCTCCCCAAGAAAAGCCGCCATATCATCCGACATTCCCGTAATAGCCCCAGCGATTTGTTGCAGACCCAAAGCAGCCTGTCTCCCAGCAAATTGCTTAGGAACACCCATTTTCTCAAAACCCTCTTGTAGACTTACAGAAAGGTCAATAACAGAATCTATATCGAATCCGTACTTCTGAAGCGTTGCACCAGCATCTTCAACATTCTTGGCAAATTGCTGTGTGCCAATTCCACTATCCTTACCAGCCATCATCAATTTCAACGTTGATTCTCTGGCTTGATCTAAAGTCTTTCCATAATCAACCATCATACTAACCATACGATTAGCTGTAGTCCCGCCCGCCATATCGAACATTTTGTCAACGGCAAACGAGAAAGTAAAATAATTATCTTTAACTCCCTTTATTCCCATTTCTACTTTAGTCAGCATATCCTTAATGCCAATACCACCACTAACAAACGCAGAAGCAACACCCTGAGTTTCTTCCTTTGCTATTCCAAAAAACTTCTGAAACTTTTCTTGAAGACCAGAAATATGTGCTGTCCCCTTAGCTACCATACCCTTAACACCTGAATCTGTAGCCTCAACCATTATATTCGAAACTTCACCCGCTTCTTTTGAAATTCTGTCCTTTGTCATGTAACCAAAAGCCATAACACCTAGAATTGTAGCTAAGATATTACCAGGAGTCGGAAGATGGACCAAAGACGCCCCACCCTTAATTTTACTCATAAATGAAGCAAAGTCTTTTTGCATCCAAGACTTCTTCTTATTTTCCTTCACAGACACACCTGCCCCAACAACTTTTCCGTCCTCCATTTTAAAAGACATATTCAGGCCAAATGGATTTTTCTTCATCATTTCAGAAAACTTATCCATATCCCGAATATCCATTGTAATTTTTACGGCAGTTTCCAGACCAGCGGCAGATTTCAAAAAGAAAGAAGTCTGCAACTGCGCGGCCTGACTCTGGGTATCATAACTTTTTTGAATCTGAGAAACAGAGGACATAGACTTTAACAACTCGTTTGACATCATCTCCAACAACGGAGCAAAACCCTCCTTCAAGGATTTCAACGTATCCTTCAGCAAATCCTCGTTATCCGTTGATAAAGTTTTGAGGGTTCTCCCCAAATCAGTAAAACTGTAACGAATCTTCTCAAGTTGTTGGAGATCAACTATCATTAATCATCTTGTCCTTCCCCAGCAACCATTCTATTTTTTATCATCGTATTCGAAGCCCTAAAATATTCTCCATCAATCCAAAAACGTCCCCCCTCTGATGAAGCATTTGCGGAACCTTCAGGAACATACAACCCCGCCTTAATCTGCTCCCTCCACCTTTTCTGTGTCTCTTGTGCCTGTTTGCTGAGTCCTACATTAACATTCCCAGTAACACTGGCCCGTATAGCAGGATCATTATTTCTAATGTCTTGTTTTCTCTGAAATTCATCAATTGTTGCAGAAGCATTTAATGGATCTTTGGCAATATCCCACAACAAATCAACACGCTTGTTAACCTGAGCAAGACCACGAGCCAAACCATCTAAAGCAGCATCTACAAACCCCCGTTTATCATCACCGAATTTTGTGTTTAATGCAGCAGAAAGACTTCCAAAAGCATCCTCAAAAATACCCTTCATCGCCCCACCAACCTTGCCCGCGCCCTCAGTAACTTCATCCAAGCCTTTACCCATTGAAGCAAATTGCAGATCAAAAGCAGCATTAATTTGTGCATCCAACTTATCAGCTTCATCCCCAGGCTTCATCATCAGCCGTGCAGGTAATGTAGTTAGCCACTTAAAGCCAAGAACCAACGTGCCCAAAATGCCACTCATAATCTTCAACAGCCCTTTTCCAACTTGTGCCAAACCATCAATCAAGTCCCTCTGATTCTTTTGCATTTCCGAAACAGCTTTACCCTCTGTCAGAAAAGCTTCACGCAAGGCTTTTGTTTCCTTATTCCCCAAATCCTGAATTTCCGCCCCTTTTTCTAATTTTTCAGCAACATCAACCGCCGCAGTGGCCGCTTGTGAAGTAAGACCCTGTTGTTCCAAGAAATAGATGCTCTCTTCCCGACTACCCCCCGTTTGCTCTTTAGCGTACCTAACAGCCGTCTGGACCGCATCAATCAAGAAACCCTTGTCCTCACCCTTGGCAACCCTCTGCCAGCCTTCTAGGAACTTCTGGCGCGATTCTAGAGCATTTGCCGCTTTCGGGAACATTCTCTGCGCGACAATTACCTGCATACCAATGCCAAAACCAGCAATACCCTGTGTAATACCGCCCAAAGCACCCGCAGCCTGAGAACCCGCATACTGCTTATCCAACCCCATCTCTTGGTAATGCTTTTTCAGTGTTCCCATAACTTGAGCAACATCGTTCAAATCAATGCCATATTGAGTCAAGGCTTGGGAACCAGACATTACAGCGTCAACAAACTTGGAAACCCCCATACCACTTCGTTGAGCCGCAAAAGACAACTTCACATATTTATCAGCGGCATCCTCTAGAGTATCACCATAATTTGAAACTAAATTATTAACATTTTGCGCGGAAGTTCCCGTAGCAAGATTGAAATGCTTATCCAGCCCAAGTGTAAGAGTAACTACGTTTCTCCCAACTTCTCCCAATTTCTTGTCAAACCGATTCATTATCTGATCAGTTGTGTAGCCAGCATCAATCATCGTCTTTATGGTAGATTGAACCTCTTGACGGCCAATACCATAGTACCATTGTGCCTTTTCTTGAAAAGAGGAAAACCAATTTGCTGCATGTTTTGTAGATTTAGCAAAAAAGTCACTGGTACTTGCTTCAAAGACATTTAGCATTTCCCCAGCTTCAGATGCTTTACGATCCTTCTCTTTGTATCCAAGCATCATAAAGCCAAGAGCCATTGTCAAAATACCACCGCCCGACAACAGCCCCCCAGTCAACTGCGAGAAAATACTTGTGGCTTTACTTTTTGCTTGGGACATTTCCTTTTTAACTTTGTCCCAAATATGCGTGTACATCTCTTCTAATTTTTTATCCAACCCAGCAAATTTCTTATCAACCTCATCCATTTTTGACATCAACTCGTCCAACTTACTCTTCTGCTTTTCTGCTTCTTCTCCCCCCTCAGGATCGGAGCCTTTAACACCCCCCGGCATTACATCCTCAGTACGTTCATGCACAGAACCAGGATCACCCCCGCCCCCAGCAGCTTGTGCCAATTTTGAAATATCCGTATTGCTAATATCCTTCAATTTTTGAGAAATTTCAGACGATTTCTTCTGATACTCTTCCAAATAACCGGAAGTTTCTTTCATATGCTTTTCGAAAGATTTGAAACCCGTATCCGAAAGCATTCCCATATTGGAAAGAGTTGTAAAAAGGGTATTGGCTTGATCTTGGAGCCCCTTCATATCTCCGGAAACTTGACCAGCAATCTTGTGAATTGTCTCGCCAAAATCCGTAAACGACTTGTTCAGATTCGTAAACTGTGAAGTGAATGATGTGAAATCAAACGTTAAGAGATATTCTTGGGGGGTCGGCATTTTCTTTACCTATTCAGAACTTACTGTCACGCGCCGTTTCGATTTAGCAACCGGACGTTCATCTACCGGCTCAGATTGAATCGAAATCTTCATCGGCGCTTCTTCCTTTTCCTGCTTTACCTTAGCCTCCTCTGCTAACGGTTTTACCACATTCTCATTAAGCCACTTAGTCTCAGGTGCAGACCTTACTGCATATTTCTGCAACTCTACTGGGTCATCCAAAAATATAACTTCATCCTTCATAAACTCATCTAGTTCTTCTTCAGACAGTGACTCAGAAACACCCAAAGTTTCTTCGCCTTCCAAATCCTTAGCTGCCTCTTCCTGTTGCTTCAAATCGTCATTCCGTTGTACAAACGCTTCAATAAATCCTTCTCTAGCTGTCATTACTGCAAGAGGTATGTATTCGTTCTCATCTGGCCTTCTCAATAATCCCGTTTCAGAATCTTCCATTGGCATCAAATTCAAACCAAGAATATTTAACAACTCCTTACGAATTGCCTTGAACATTGTGCCAACTTCTTCTGCCCGACGTTCCTCCTTCATCCTCAAAACTTCGTATTCAAACATCCACTTTGTCTCATTCATATTTGAGACTATAGGATCAGAAATCA
>JBAZJK010000007.1 GCA_041651355.1 Patescibacteria group bacterium
GAGTGATTTAAGGCTCGGATTCTCATGACTATAGTTTAGCACGCCTCTGCGAGCCGTGCTAAACAAGGAGTCATTCATCCCCGCACTCGCTGGGTGCTCGTGCGGGGTTTCCTGACCTTTTAAAAAAAGCCGCACAATTTAAGGCGGCTTAGCGATAGATTTTAAATCTATCTTTTTACTGAAATATTCGGGGGTGCGGTATCTTCCACCCGCATCGAGGTAACATAGGGATGAAGATAATGCCCGACTTCGCGGAAACATTCCGGAAATTTCTCATGCCTAAAAGACAGATGGTCAAAAATCTTGGCTGGGGTAATCTTTACCGCCTTAGCTATGAGCATGGCGCCGATAAAAATATTCTCTACATACTCTAAGCCGGCTACCGCGGCCTGGATTCTGAGGCCCTCAATATCTACGATCAGGCTGGCGGAATGACCAATGGTGATTGGCCCATCATTGTCTAATGAGAGCATATCTCTGAACAGCCAAGAGTAAACCGCTCTATTAGCGGCGGCGAAACTGATATCTCCAGTCGGCTGACCGACCGGAAAGAAAGCAAAATTATTCGTATCCGGCAGACCGACAAAAACTTGAATGCCGGTTTCCGACTCATCTTTTGCTCTGATCTTTGGCGGCTGATTATGAATCAGGTTATGCCAAGCAGTTGCTGTCAATGCGAGCTCTTCCCTTTTCTGCCTTAGATCTATTATACTGGACATTTTATCCTCCGATTGTTGTTGTTTGCTGATTTGAAAAGAATACCTCAGCATATCATGAAAATACGCTGCGGTCAATCAATAATACGCAAAATATTAAGAGATAAATGGAAAAGCCCGAAGATTTTTCGGGCTTAGTTTTAAAGATCAGGCTTGCGGGATACCGCTAATGAAAGCGGCTAGCCAGATGAACCAGGCAAAGATGGAAAAACGATGAAAGTACCTAGCCGCTTCGCCTTGTCGCTTCAGAGCGATGAGCGCCCAGGCTAAGTGCAGCCCCATGATAATCAGGGCGGTATAACCGCAACAACTATGGATATTGAACTGGAAACTGAACCCGGTCCGATAACCCATAATGGAAGTGCCGGCCACATCTAAACTAAAGGCGGAAATGAAAATGCGGACCATCCATGGTTTAAGTGATTTTAATATCCGCTCCGACCAGATGGCTATAGTATAGAGCGGAAAAGCTAGGGCGATGAAAACAACAGCGCTGGCAAGCAGCATGGTGACCTCGTTTTAGTTGATAAACTTGTTAAGGTAACCAAAAAATATACCATACGGATATATTTTTGTAAACCGGCCGATCAGGACAAAACATCCTATTCCCGATTTGCCCTTAGCCGAAACTTCCTCTAAAATCAGAATATGCCCATACTATTGCAAGTCAAGAACCTGAGCAAAGAATATGGCGGCCGGAAAATTTTTTCCGGCTTGTCTTTTGCCGTCTCCGACCGGCAGAAAATCGGCGTTATCGGCCGCAACGGCGCCGGCAAGTCTACCCTGTTCCGCATCATCACCGGCGAAGAGAAAGCGGATGACGGCGAGCTCTTCATCCATGCCGACACGACTATCGGCTACCTGAAACAGAGTGACGACTGGCTAGAGGGCGAAAGCGGCTTGGCTTATCTGGAGCGCCACAGCGGCCGGCCGGAATGGCGGGTCAAGCAAGTAGCCAGCAAGTTTGAACTGGATGCGGCCAAGCTGAACCAGGCGGCGGAAAGCCTTTCCGGCGGCTGGCGCATGCGCCTGCGCCTCACGTCCATGCTGCTTCAGGAACCGAATCTCTTCCTGCTGGACGAGCCAAGCAATTATCTGGACTTAAACACCCTTATTCTCTTGGAAGACTACCTGCACGCTTACCGCGGTAGCTATCTCATCATTTCCCATGACCGGGAATTCCTGAAGCGCACCTGCCAGGAAACTATTGAGATTTCTAGAAGCGGCTGCTATCACTACCCCGGCGACATCGAAGCCTATCTGGCTTTCAAGGAGCAGAAACTGGCCACGCTGATCAAAGCCAACGCCAGCCTGGAACGCCAGCAGGAACATTGGCAGGAATTCATCGACCGCTTCCGCTATTCCGCTTCCAAGGCCAAGCAGGCCCAATCCCTGGTCCGAAAAATAAGCAAGCTGGAAGAAAAGCGCATCACCATAGAGCATCAGGCCGGCATCACCCGCATCAGCATCCCGCCGGTCGTAAAACGCCATAATTTCGCCTTAAAGATAAACGAGCTCGCTATCGGCTACGGAGAGAAAATCGTCGCTTCGGAAATCGATTTCGATGTCCGCGCCGGCGAAAAGCTGGCGCTCCTGGGCCTGAACGGCCAGGGCAAGACGACGCTCATTAAGACTTTATGCGGCCGCATCCCGCCGCTCGGCGGTTCTTTCCGCTGGGCGGCAAACACCCGTTTCGTCTACCACGGCCAGGAAGAAATGGAGAATATGAATGCCAAAGAACAGGCCGGCGCTTATCTGCGACGCGTAGCCGCCAGCGACGTGAAGACCGAAGCGGTCCTGAAAATGGCCGGCGATTTCCTGTTCCGGGATGAGGAGCTTAAGAAACCGATCGCCGTGCTCTCCGGCGGCGAACGGTCGCGCCTGCTCTTGGCCGGCTTATTGCTGGCCAAGCCGGACGTGATAATTCTTGATGAGCCGACCTCGCATCTGGATTTTGAAACCACGGAAGCTTTGGCCGCGGCTTTGCATAAGTTCGCCGGCACGGTCATCTTCTCCAGCCACGACCGGACTTTCTCCAACCTGATAGCCACGGGCTTAGTAGAAATCAAGGACGGCCGCGCCAAGCGCCGGCACGACGACTACGGCGAATATGTGGCCAATTTGGAAAAAGCCTTATGGCAGAAAACCGAGGAAACGCCGACGCCGGAAAAAGACAAGAGCGAAAGCCGCGAGGCTTACTTAGCCCGCCGCGCCAAACAGAAAAAAATCCAGTCCCTGGAACAGGAACTGGAGCGGATGCAAGCTTACAAGCAGGAGCTGATGGCTTATTTCTTGGAGCATTATGATGATTATAAGTCCACCAAGGTCCAGGATCTGGAAGAAATCAAGCGGCGCATTGCGGACAAGGAGGAGGAGTGGCTGAGGGTGAGTGGGGAGGAATAAAACTTAAAATTAAAATATAAAATTATAATTTTATTTTCTTTTAATAATAAAAGAGACAAGCTTCCATACCCCATAAATAAACAGCGCAAAAGCCACTAATGACAGGATAAGTACGGATATAACAAGGGGCCAAACAAGATACTTTTTTCCAGAAAAATCGTTAAGCAACTCATCCATGTATCCCACTTTAATTAAACCCGTCAAACTCAAATTTAGAATAAATGACACTGAAGATAAAATAAACTTTTCTCCTATCTTAACAAGCCTATTTTTATCATCTATATCTAAATTGTTTGCATAAGAAAAAACCATCGCACCTAATGCAATATTTATTGCTATAAGTGCAGTAGATACAACTAACATATCAGAAGTATCAACTAAACCAGTATTAACAACTTCATTAAAACCAGCAAAAAAAATAAAGGCAATACCAATTAATATCCAAACAAAATATATAATATAAAAATAATCAAGGGCTTTCTGGAGGTAATCTAATATATTTTTTCTTTTTTCTTTTTTCATATAAAATGTTTTGTATATATTATAATATATCTCGAGTTTTTCCCGATCATCTACCTCTTTTTGCCGTTTACACCAATATACTTTTAAAATATCTACTGGCCTATAATAAGCCAACATAGTGCATCAGAGCCGTGCGTGAACTTAGAACCGTAATCATGAACTGCTGGCACTCCTACGAAATGGACGCGGCCGTCAAAATGCTCCGCCGGGAATCGCCGTTCGATTGGATTGAGTGATTCAATAATAATACAAAATGTCTTATTTCTGAAACACGGGCTTATTCTTAAAAATCAGATAGATAATACTTAATATCAGGGCAATACCTACCGGCGGGATGGCGTATAAAACCAAATTGGCAATGTTAAACAAAACAGAAATGCCAGCGTTTAGAACTTTAAACAACCATGGTACAAGATAAGCATAAGAAATCCACATTAAAAATAGCCAAAGTATCGCCTTTATTGCGTTATAGAGTTCCCACATGCCAAATGCCTTAACAACAATATCATGAAGTACTTTGTAAAATTTGATCACGTATAGAAATAAGCCAAGCGTGCAAAAAGTAAAAGCGCTGTAAAATACCCTGACAAAAATACTTGGTGCGGATAACGGGCTGATATTTTGCCATTGAAATTTAATACCCAAAGCAAAATGCCAGAGCAGAAGTACAAGAACTAAAATAATATAAGTTATTCCAGAACTTACTATCTCTTTTGTGTTTTTTATTATTACTTTTTTATACCAATCACTACTTTTCATTTTATTATTCAATAACCCAGTTTAAATTTATCAAAAATTTCTAATTGTTTTAAAAAATCCTTATGCGAATCAGAACTATTACCCTCCTTAAGTTTTTTGCTTAGCACTGGCATTGTTTTAAGGTATCCGTCAAAACTTAACAAATTAAGGTATCCATCCACAAAAATAATAAGTTTTTCAGCCGCCATCTTAACAAACCTATACGGCTCCAAAAAATACTCGTTATCTAATTTGTAATGCCCCCATTCGCCTAATTCACTTCCGTTTTCTTTAGATAAGGCCACGATATGGTTAAAAAAATCTTGCGGAACTCTAATCATATTAAAATAGAAATTATCGTTTCTATTATCAAAACACAGCGCCTTAAGTCTTGCCCTGTGAATAATAAGGTCTCTAGGACTATACGTTAAATTGATCAAAGAGGAATTTTGGGAAAGGAAATCTTTAATTTTATCGTTCTTTTGGTACAAGAGCTCCATGAAATCTTTTTGTCTATCCTTTCTTAATCCGATTCTTTCAAATTGATCAAATTTAATTTGATAGCGGTATTTGGATATCCAAGCAAGTGAATCAAAAACCCCAGTGAATAGGGTGATTAGGTAATTAAAGTGGTAGATAGTAGCGTCCTGGGTATCATTATTAACACCGGAATAGTAATTTATACCTATCTCATCTATTGCTGTAAGCAGATCGATAATTCTATCTCCAAGCGAAGCCGTAATATCCATTAAATCATCTCCCCGAGGAATATGCTTTTGCCCATAGACACTGATTGACCAAACTTTTTTGTAATTTTTAACTTTTGTCTTCAAAGAATAAAGATACCAAAGACCTCTATTAACATAATAATTGGGAGCAATTAAAAATTTATTTTTATTTTTACAATATAAATCAATAAAAATCATAGCCTCTTCTGGGCTCAAGATACTATGCGCTGGCAACTCCGGGAAGCCATTCCTTGCCCAGTTTAGCCGGCTTAACAACTTCTTTCTCTCTGTAATTAAAATAACTTTTTTATCCTCTGACACCCCTAACAATGTCTTAAGAATAAAAGTTAAAATCAAGTCGTCATACTTGATATCAAGAGACTCGGCAATTATTTTTATGTCGGATATTTTATATCCGAACATGGTGCTTTCTTTGTAGCCATGTAATTTGTCGTCTAATTTATCAATGACAATCCCGCTAATATCATTTTTGCCACCGAGAGACAATTGAACTACTGTATGCATCTTTGAGCTGCCTAAAGAAACAAACTCAAAAAGTTCATTATCAAAATAATTAAGCAGCCTCTTAGCGACATCAGATTTTAAATAGTCTGAATCGAGTAAAATTCTTAGTGGCTTTTTGTATTTATTATCCATACCTTATGATTTTTTAATTATCTGCTCAACTATCTGGTCAAACGTCATAGTCCCATCACTGTAGTTCTTTAACGCTTCGTCTAACTCCGCATTGGAGAGGAAGCCATTGTAGATAAGCTTAGGAGCTAAATCAAAACTGTTCTTTTTTGCGACTACAGCCAGCACCTGCTCATTAAATTCACGTACTAAATAATCCCTAAAATCATTCAGATATTTTTTATAACGAATCACTGTATAAATGTCATAATACTGAGTCATCTGGGGACCGTTCGTATCCATTAAATAATTAAAAATAGTTCTGACTTTTGCGCGCGCAATGTCATACTTACGCTTTTCACTTGCGTAAGTTGTATACCGCGCTCGTTCTAAAGGCAAATAATGACTCTCAACCTCAATACCGCTTCGAGACTGATCAATACCAAACTGCCAAAACTTTTTAATAGGTCTTAAATATTTAAGACTCTGCGCGGTTGGTGATTTTTTGGCGAAAGGATATTTGCAATATATAACCTCGTCTTTTTCAAATTCAAACGAACGGAGTTTTTCTTTTTCTTCCCAATTTTTAAATCGTTTTTCTTTAAGATAAGTAAAAAGACTATATTTTTGGCTATAACCAATAATCTCACCTCGCTTACGTCTAACTTTCATCGTTTCATTTCGAAGATATTCAAAATCAACAGGAAAATGGTATTTCTTATTTTTAATATCTATTTCGTCCCACTCAATCATGTAAAACTCGTCTCCCGTAATCAATAACTGCCAAGCAATATCCTCTAAGAAACCGCCCACTGAATCCCCCTGGCCATATAAGTCATCCCTATAGAACGAATGCTCGTCAATAAAATACCTCTCGAGGTCTTGCTTAAGAGCTGGGTCATCGCATTCAATACCGAAATAATTTCTCTCATGCGTAACATAGCCAGGCCTATCAGGGACTGGCACATCCCTAAGTGGAAAAAGTGCATATCGAATTGCGTCAACCTCTATGCTTAACTCCATTCTATTTCTTGATGCCATTTCAAGTTGATCATATCCCTTAATGTACCCGAGTAATGGATCATCAAAAACGTATCCTTTTTCTCTTTGTTTGTAAGGTTGTCGTCTCATATTTTTCTACCTTGAATTTTTTTAAGGGTTTCGACAAACTGCCGGATGGCTTCTCTCTTCTTTGCCCACTCAACAAATGCTTCGGCACACTCCTCCTCTGGCTGATATGCTCGATAACTTAATTCGCGTATGAATCTGCTTGGATGATTAGCTACTTCTTGTAGCCCTGAATAAAACCGAACATCGTCATAAGTCTTTGGCAATTGATCTATTTTCCACAAAATTTGGCCAAACCAATGATGGTAGCGAGTTGTCTCCCAATTTATAAGTTTGAGTGTAAGGTCAAGACCGCCGACGTCCTTCGGTTTTGACAGCACCTCCATGGCCTTAATGAATTGACCTGGCTGATATATCGCCTCGATCGTCTGCACGTACTCAATAAGCAAATGGTAATCTTGCCGGAATTCGCACACCAGAAACACGAAACCCCCGAGAATAAGGCTGAGACGGTTGCGGTACATTATATTGTCGACATTCTTCTCATCAGCATTGATGACCGGTAACATTAGCGTGAGTAGGCCAGCCAAAACCTTAAACAGTTTCTCACAATTCTCAATGACTGATGGGAAAAGCATCTTTTCTAGTTCTTCCCAAAATTCCGAATCGACCAGAATTTGCTTTGGAAGAAATGGCAGATATACTCCAGCTCCAGCGATCTTTGCACCATATTCGTCAGCCAATGCAACCTTGTCGATATAGAGCAACCGACTGATCCATTCGAAGCGAGCCTTAATAAATATCGCAAGTTCTTTGTGTTTTCCTTTCTGATAGAGGTCTTTGAGGATTGTATTATGATGCGTAATCAACTTTTCTAAAAATTTATGGAAGTATTGCTTCTCCTTTGCCCGTGCATCGTCAAGCGTTTCTTTTTCAAGACGAATTTGCGGCGTTATGACGCGACCCTCACACTGAACTTCAAGATAGAGGCGATCCCAATAGTCAAGAACCTGGTTATAGAAAACTCCGGGTAGATCGAGCCTCGCCAACTCTTCGCGTGTGTGCGCAAGCTGTCCGTTTGCATCTACTAGTGATTTTATAATCTCCTGATACTTGGTATAGTCAAAACCATCGATGAGGGTTAGCCCAATCGCAAAATAAGCATTGAGATATGCGCCAAGCTCGTCTTCGGTCTGGACTTTCTCATAGAGCGCAAAAAAACCATCGAGATACTTTTCGAACGCATCAGTCTCCTGATTTTCGTAAAGACCGGCAACTGTTTTTTGATAACGACCGTGCCCGTCCTTTTCGTAATCACCGGCGAGTGCGGTCTGGTAAAAATCAATAACGTACTTGAGCAAATGAGTGTCCTGCGGCGCTGTCCCAACGCGAGACTCCACAGCTTTAACAATATCAAAAACACTGTCCTCAAACCAAAGATGATCCGGGCTACCGATGCGCAGAGGCCCTTTCCCCTGAAGTTCAAAATTGAGCTTCAGAGTTAGCATCGACATACTATTCGCTTTAACCTCCACCTGCGTTTGTGGAAACCACCAACCGCGTTCTCTATCGATATGTTTTTTTCGCTTGGCATACTCAGTGATCAAATTTGCAAGTACCATCGGCGTATAAATCACATCATTCCAATTCTCCGCATGCCAGAGGTCTTCGAAAAGAGTCTTGAGTAGAGAAAGATGGTTCTGCGTTCTCATGCGTGAAGTTTGTATGATACTCCAACTCTTATATGAATACCGGCTTCGGTCAGAGGCAAGTCGCATACCTTCCTTCATGTCCGACTGTAACCTCTCAAAGAGATTCTTTGGCTTTATAGTAAAAATATAATGGTTCTTAAAAACGATAATCCCGAGTAAACAGATAGCTACCAAAATAACGACGGCAATAAAGCTAACCGACGACGGAAGTGTGAGAAGTTGAATACGTAGCAAGACTGCAATCGCAAAGATATCAGTGAATACAAGAAGTTTGAAAAAGAAATTACCGACGGTTTCCTGGTTAACGTAATCAGACACGGCAGATGAATACTTATCAGTAGTGAGCTGGAGGCCGACTGCATATAGAGCAAATAAAAGTCCCAGAATAGCGGAGATTGCGCCGATAGAAATCTCGAGCACAAGCTTTAAAAACTCCCTGTCCGGGAGAGTAAAAAAATCAAAGTGAGCTATAAATGCTTGGAACCAGCTAGTTTGAATGTGAGATAGTGACGTTGCGAGACCTTCAACACCCCAATCGGCAGAGATTACTACTACGAGTGATATTATTAGTACTACTATCGTACCCATAGAATTCCGGATAATTTGCATTGGTATCGTATATTCCGTTTTCCTGCGTTCCTGATTTCTGTACAGAATCCTTAATGATTCCCTTCGTCTCTGAAAAATGCTGTAAAAGAAACCGGTAAATGTGCCCAAGACGAGAATAAGCTTATTTGGTTTTTTGTCTGCCTCATAAGAAAAAGAAGAAACCTTTGGTTTCCATAAGATTCGTCGAAGAAAAAATTGTACTGCTCTTAAAAATTTCATATCCCTTCTTACTTATTAAGTAATCCACAATCTACCTACTTCCATTTTCGTAAGATTTTCGGTATACTATAAATATACCACTTCAAGTTAAAAACATCAATCACATCTATGGCCATTCCAATAACAAAAAGACAAAAAGAAGTCCTGGACTTCATAAAAGGCTTTATCAGGGATCGGGGCTACTCACCAACTTTAGAGGAGATAAGGAAAAAATTGCGTCTCTCCGCAGTGTCTACGGTGCACCAGCACATTGACGCTTTGATTGATAAAGGTTACATCAAGAAATTCGATAACCTGGCCCGGGCTATTGAGATAAACGACTTTAATGAAAAAAGGCAAAATAATTTTATTGAAATTCCCTTGCTGGGAATGATCGCTGCCGGCGAACCGATAGAGGCTATTGAAATACCAGAAACCGTTTCTGTCCCCAAAGAGTTGACTGCCGGCCAGGGACGACACTATGCCCTAAAGGTCCGGGGAGACAGCATGCAAGATGTCGGAATCTTTGACAGCGATACGGTAATAATCCGAGAGCAGCCAGTGATTGATAACGGCGAGATCGGCGTTGCAATTGTAAATGGCAATGAAGCCACACTAAAAAGAATATACCAAGATAAAAACAGCTTCAGACTCCAGCCGGCCAATAAAAACTATAAGCCGATCATGGTCAAAGAGCTAGAAGTCAGGGGAAAAGTAACAGGCGTGCTTCGAAACAGATTTGATCCATTACCAAAACCGGCCCAGCTCCCATTATTCGTTACTCCTCAAAGCAATGAGCAACGGTTGCTTCAAATACATAGCAGGCGGTTCCTAGGCAATAAAACCAAGCTCCTCGGTTTTATTGGCGATATTGTTGCAGATAAGTGTCGTGGTTATTATAGTTTCTGTGATATTTTTTCAGGCACAGGTGTCGTAGGTCACTATTTTAACCGGCCGGATACCAAGATTATTTCTAACGATATTCTAGACAGTAGCTTCACGTCCCTGCAATGCTGGATGAATACTAAAAATTACAACAAAGAAAAATTAAATAATATTATAGATTATTTAAATGATTTGCAGCCGAAGAAAGAAAACTACGTCTCTGAAATATTTGGTGGTTCATATTTCACAAAAGAAAACGCTCAAAAAATAGGCGCGGTCCGGGAAGAAATCGAAAAGCTTGAAAAACGAGGTGAAATAAATCAGGAAGAAAAAAATGTACTTCTTACCTCGCTTGTGTATGCCATGGATAAAGTGGCTAACACCGTAGGCCATTATGAGACTTATAGAAAGAAATTAGATACTATTCAAAGCCTGCGTCTTTTGCTGCCTGATATTGAACCGAGAAATAATCAAAACAATGAAATCTATCAAAAAGATGCAAACCAATTAGTCAGAGAAATTACCTGCGACGTGCTATACATTGACCCCCCTTATAATTCAAGACAATATGGGGATTCCTATCATCTTTTAGAAAACGTGATTACCTGGAAAAAACCAAAAGTTGAGGGCGTGGCCAAGAAGATGGTTGATCGTGGGCATTTGAAAAGCCGTTATTGTTTGAAAGGCGCCGTGCATGCTTTTGAAGACTTGATCCAAAATGCAAACGCGAAGCATATTCTGGTATCCTATAACAATACCGGTGAAAAAATGAACGAACGGTCAAATGCAAAGATACCGGATCATAGAATAATTGAAATTTTAAAAGAACGCGGCGAGGTTGAAGTATTCGAACGTGATTATAAAGCCTTCACTACCGGCAAAAGTGAAGCACCTAATCACACCGAGCGCGTCTTTTATTGCAAAGTAACTAGCAAATAAATTTATGAAAAAAATTTGGAGTATCTCAACTACAGTTAGAAACCCAGAAAGAATCAGAAACTTTCTGCTCGCTCTTAAACCTTTGGATGGTGAAGTTTGGAACCACGAAACGCAGCGAAAATTCCAAATCTTGCTTATTCAACACAAGCTGTACGGCGCCGGCAACAAACAATTTACCAATAATCTGTCGCCTGAGCACAGGGAGCTACTGGAAAATTCCGAGGCCTTAACTTATGAACAGGCCGAAGAAATATTGGACGCCAGAAACTACGTCGG
>JBAZJK010000008.1 GCA_041651355.1 Patescibacteria group bacterium
ACATTATACGACATAGCTCTGTGGTGGTGAATTGTGGTGAATTGTGGGTTGTAGGATTTACGAACCGACTCATCTGAGGGTAAGTACCCAATATAATATTGTATTAATCATACAAGATACAAAAACACTAAAAGGCTCTTCCAAAAATATTCAAAAATATAAAAAAACCTCTTCTTTTGTCTAACCCCCGTATTTTCTGTGCCTTTTGGCTTAACTGAGCCATTCTAAAAGTCCGTTTTCCAAAAATATTCAAAAATATAAAAAGGCACCCTAAACTTTGGCTAACCTAAGCCATCGTGTCTGTCTAACCCCCATAAAATCGCTATCAAAATACTATAAAAATGAAAACATTTGAGAAAGAAAAACCTAAAGCGATAATTGAAGTTAGTAAAAAGAAAAAGCCCAGAACTAAAAAGATATTTTGGCAACCTCATCCAGGTCCTCAAACTGAAGCTCTATCTCGCATAGAATTTGAAGTTCTCTACGGCGGTGCCCGCGGCGGTGGTAAAACAGATGCAGGTTTGGTTTTTCTTACAAGATGGATACATATTCCTCAATTTAGAGCACTGGTTATTAGAAGAAATGCTGATGATTTAAAAGATTGGATTGACAGAGCAAGATTAATGTATTCTACTTGTGGAGGAATAGTTGTCGGTATACCGCCAGAGATAAGATTCCCTTCAGGTGCTAAAATAAGAACAGGACATTTAAAGGATGACGCGGCTTATACTAAATATCAAGGACACGAATACCAGAAGATGGTTATTGAAGAATTGACTCAGATACCTTCGGAGGAACAATATTTAAAACTTACTTCGTCTTGTCGTTCAACTTTGGATAATGTTGCCCCGCAGATATTCTCTACGACTAATCCTGGAGGTGTTGGTCATGTATGGGTTAAAAATAGATTTAGAATTTCAGGCACCCCCAGTAAACCGATTGTAACCAGAGACACTGATACTGGACTTGCCAGAGTGTTTATTCCAGCCAGAATTACGGATAATCCCAGTTTATTGGAAAAAGACCCTAGATATGTTCAATGGTTGAATGGATTAAAACCGGTTTCTTTGCGTAAGGCTTGGCGTTTCGGTTCTTGGGACATATTTGCCGGACAGTATTTTGAAGAATGGAATGATGTGAAGCATGTGATTAAGCCTTTTCCTATACCTAGTACTTGGAAAAGATTCAGAGCGTATGACCATGGATACGCTAAACCGGCTTGTTGCAAGTGGTATGCCGTGGATTATGATGGACGTGTTTGGGTTTATAAGGAATTATATGTTACTAAATGGAAGATTCCTAAAATAGCTAAGAAAATAGTGAAGATGAGTAAAGGAGAGGAATATGCTTGGTCTGTTGCCGATGCCGCTATCTTTGCTAATACTGGAGAAGAAGAAACGATAGCGCAGAATTTCGCGAGACATGGTGTTAATTTCTTGCCATCAGGTAAAAGAAGAGTTGATGGTTGGAATTTAATGAGGCAATATTTGAGTTATGAAGATGATATTGAGCCTCAGATGATTTATTTTAATAATTGTATTGATTCCCTTAGGACAATTCCGTCTTTGATACAAGATGAAAAGAATCCTGAAGATATTGATACTGATGGAGAAGACCATGCTGCTGATACGGATAGATATTTCTTGACCACTCTTAGAGAAAGGAAGATGGAAAAAACTGAATTTACTGAAAGCAATAGTGTGAATTCCGCTCAAAGGAAGCTGAATATGTTAAAAAATGGAAACAATGAGATAAATTTTAATGATTTTTATGAATAAAGAAAATAATATTGAGGAAGAAGAAAGACAAAGTAAAATAGAGAAAACTTTTGATGTCAATAAATTGTCTAAGGAAAATCAAGCTGAGTTTAAATTTGTTATTAATAGGATTGAAGAGCTCAAGAAGACTAGAGAGGATGTTTTTGGACAAAATCTTGAATCAATATGGGCGGAAGCTGATGAAAAATATATTCCGCATAAGGTTAAGGGGACGGAAAGGAAGGTTATTGCTGAAGATGAAGAAAAAGGTTGGCAAGGTGCATTGGTTAATTTAAGAAGTCCGGACGCTTGGCGCTCTGATGTGGCGCATACTAACCCTTTTATTAAGATTCAAACAGCCATGGCGATTTTGATTGATCGCAATCCTGAGGCTGTTTTTTTACCTGCCGGAAAGAAATATGAAGCTATATCGGAGTTGCAAAGACAATTGTATAAGAGGAATTGGGAGGTTGCTAAATCTAAACAGCAATTAAAAAAGTTTGTTTTTAATTTAGCTAAATACGGATGGGCTGTCGGTAGAACTTATCCTTTGAAAATTGAGCGTAATGTTAAAGTTAGAGAGAATGTTGATGAAGAAAATCCAAGTAATAATACTTGGGAAAAACGTAAAATTATTGAGTATAATGATGTGTTCAGAGAGAATCTTGACCCTTGGAATGCTTGGATTGATGATATGGCTAGACCGAATAATGGTTTTTCAGTTCGAGATTGGTGTTGGCGTAAAATCTATACTATGGATAGAATGAAGGAGGAATTTGGTAAATATGAAAATTTTAAATATGTTAAATCCGGAGGAACAACTGAGGATAAGGTACAGGAAGGAATAGTTAAGAAATTGATTTCAGAAAATCGCGTGGAAGTTTATTTTTATGAGAATCGTTTACGTGATTTGTTTATGGTTATTGCCGGCGGTGTTCCAATTGTGATTGAACCTTTACCGATTGAAGATGTTTCCGGAACTAAAAAACTGTCCCTTTGGCAGACTTATTGGTTACTTAGACATTCAGAATCGCCTTATGGTATAGGAATTTATGAGGCGATTAGGAATGATGAAAAGTTATTGGATAGGATTAGGAATATGACCATTGACCAATTGACTTTGTCTATTTATAAACCGGGTTTTTATCAAGGAACTGAAAGTTTAAAAGAAGAAGGTGAAATTATGATGAAACCGGGAGTTGCCAAACAAGTTCAGAATCCTAAAGATATTACTTGGATGGAAGTTAAAGGACCCGGTAAAGACGCCTGGGAAGGTATTAATATGTTTCAGAAAGATGTTGATAATGCTTCCGGTGTGACTGCTCCGGTGATTGGTTTGGAAACTATCGGTAAAACCGCGTTTGAAGCCGCTCAAGCTAAAGAAGCAGCCTTAAAACGTTTAAAAACTCCTTTGGATAATATTACGGAAGCTTTAGAAGATGATGCTTACTTGACTATGGCTATTATCAGAATGCTTTATTCAATACCAGAAGTTATCAAGATTAGTGATTCTGATAAGATTGAACAATATTTAAAGGCGATTCAAAGCGACCCGTCTTTGTATCAAAGAGATGAGGAAGGTAATTTTCAGGCTTTGGTTTATCGTGAAATACAGTTTGGCTTGGATACTGATGAAAAAGGCAATTTGGTTGAAGATAAAGAAAGTAGATTTTTCAGACTTAAACCTGAAGCTTTGGATTGGCAAGGAATGATTAATGTTAAGGGGCAATCAATTTTAGCTCCTTCCAAGGAACTAACCAAGACTATGGATTTGGAATTTGCTAATTTATTGGTTCCGGTTTTACAGATGCCTCCGGAACTGGTTGGTAAGTTAGCTAAGCAACTTTGTAAGGTTTACGATAAGGATGCTAAAGAATGGTTGCCTGATGAATGGCTGGGACAAGGTCCGGTTAATGAACCTTTATTAGTTCCTCAAAATTTGGCTCAGAATGCAGTTCCCAATGAAACGCAAGGTGGGGGAATGATGAGTGCCAGTCCTCCGGAAGCGCCTCAAGCCGTGTCTGGAACAAAGATTGAAACTCGTCCGACAACGCAAGGTGGGGGAATGTTCAATCGTTTGATGAGCAGAGTATCTAATGCTTTTAAAAGATAATGTTAAAGTTAAGTGAACAAGAGCTATCTCAATTAAGACAATTGCGTTATTCTCCGCAATGGCAAACTTTAGAAAGAGTGGCTGAGCTTTTTAGTGAAAGTATTCAGAAAGGCAAGGTTGCTAAACGCACGGAATGGAACTTTATTCAAGGTGTTTTGGAAAAAGAGGGACGCATTCAAGGAATAAAAGATTTTTTGGAAGAAATAAATAAATTAAGTGAAAATGAATGATTGAAGACTATGAACAGTTTGTTTTGCATGACAAACAGGGGAAAAATGATATAATTATGGAAGTAAATTGGCGTCCGCAAGATGAGAAATTGAATAAATGTCAGGTTATTCGCGCTAAACTCGGTGAAAAGACTTGTTATTTGGATAAAGAAGAATTAAATGCATTCCTTTTTGTAATTGGTAAGCCTTCTGAACAACGTAAAATGATTCCAATGACCATTACCAAAGTGCGTCATTATAGAACAACCGTGAATATAATGGCTACGCGTGATGTTAGAAAGGGTGAAATCATTCGCGGTCCGGTAACAATTACCTTGCCTTCGGTTTCAGAAGAAATTATTGCCGATGTCGCCAGAGAAGCAAGTGATAAAGTTAATGATCGTTATGATTTAAGAAAATTACTTAATGATACTAAGGAAAAAACAAGAATAAAGCAAAAAAAAGAACCAATAACAACATATATTAATGAAACTAAACAAGGAATAAAAAAAGATGAATGAAAATATAAATGAAGAGCAAAAACTCTCTAAAACAAAAGCAGGGGAAGAAATTAAAAATGGCTATGGTAAAAAAAGTGTGCATATTAAAAGAATAGAAAATGAAGTGCTGGAATTGAAATTGATTCTTGAAAAAATGCGTGAAGATATGAAAAAAATGGCTAGGGTTCAAGAAATTGACCGGACGACCGCTAAAATTAAACAAGAAGAAACTCCGATTAAAAAACTTGAAAAAACACGCAATAATACGCCGATTCCTGAAGATTATCGTAAAGCCGTAGATTTAATTTTAAATCAAGAATTTGGTATTATGATTGAACCAAGGTCAGATACTCCGGAGTTTAATTTTGTTATTGTCGTTCCGGAGAAATACAGTGATTTGGATTTAAATGAAAAAAGAATGCATAAGGTTGATTTGCGTTCTAAAAATGTTTCTTACGCGGAAAAAACTGGCGGTGTTAAAGCATGGGCTGAAAAAGTCTATAATAGTTTTAATATGGAAACTAAGGCTCAGATTGCCGCTGACCGCAAATTAAGCTGAAAACTTATGAAAAAATTGGTTTTAAAGAATAAATTTTTATGGCCAATGACAAGTTTAGGGGTGATGGATTTGGCTTCTTGGCTGGCTAATTTGAATTTGGTCGGTAAAAAATCGCGTCTGCGCACTCGTTTTATTCTTCTGCTTCGTACCCGTTTAGAAGAAATTGCTTCGGAACGTAAACGTTTATTTGAAGACTATGGTGAAAAAAATAAGGATGGCAAGTTTATATATATTAATAAGGATGGAGAAGAAACAACTAAACCTGAAAATGAAGCCCGCTTAAAGATTAAAGATGGAAAAACTGAAGAACAACTGGATAAAGAATTTAATGATTATTTAGAAGAAGATTTTGTTATTGATGTTAGTCCTCAAAGTGAAGAAACAATTTATGGAGTATCGGAAATTGTTTTAAATACTGAAGAAAAATTTTTCGGTCTAATGGCTGATAACTATGATAAGTGGTGTGAAGCTTTTGAAAAAATACAATAATTTACAAGTTTTTATTCGATTAAAATATTAACCTTAATCTTTTGTTGACGTATCCCACCTCTTCAAGTGGGTTATCAAATGGAAGTGAAAAAATATGGATGAACAAAAAGCGGGGAAAATTCCCGATTTCGCTGAAAATGAAGAAGATAATCAAAAAGCGGAAGGGAAAGAGGAAGTAAAACAAACCGAAGATGAAGAATCTTCGGACGGGGAGAAGGCCACTCCATTGCCCGATTCTTCCGGCGAAAAAAAACCAGCCGATTTGCAAAAAGTCGGTGATGATATTGATAAAGACAAAGACGCCGCTCTCTTAGGACTTGCCGCGGAAAGAGAAAAACTTTTGACTGAAATTCAACAATTGCGTGGAACCAGAAGAGATTTGCGTCAACAAACTTCGGAAGTAACTAATGAAGCTCAAGATAAAAAGGATATTCAGGAATCATCTTTGGATGATGAAATTAATCCTGAAGATTATCGCCTTATTAAAAACGTTTTGGAAAAAGAAGGTTATGTTAAAAAGGATGAAGCTTTAGCTTTAAACTACAAAAATGTTGAACAACAACAATTGGAGTCTTGGCTGGAAGAACATCCTGAGTTTAAGGTTGAGAATGATCCTCATGACCGCAATTGGAATACTTTGATGGCTGAATATAATCTTTATATTAAGCCTAAAGATCCTAATAAAACCAAAGAATTTTTAAATCGAGCTTTAAAAGCGTTTCCGAAAAAAGACTTTGTCAATGGACAAGGTGCGGAAGGAACTCAGAACCAGCGGAAAATGGAGACTGCTGGTATGGGTTCTGAAGGTACTACCCCTCCTTCTTCGTCTGGACTGTCTGTTCCATCGGGCTTAAATGAACAAGAGGCCAGGGAACACTTAAGTCGAGGCGGTTGGTCAGAGGAAGAAATCAATGAGATTCTAAAAAAATAATTAATTAATATGGCAGGATTTAAATTAGCTAAACCCTATGACAATGTTGATGAAGAAGAAGTAACTATTTCTTCGCTTACTTTGTCGGTTGGTGATTTGTTGGAACGTGATATTGGTGCGACCGCTTGTACTGTCGCTGATACAGCGACAGAACATTGGCAAAGGAAGTATGTTTGCACCGAAAGCGCGACATCTTCCGATACTACGGTCAACACTATTCCCGTAAATAATGAATTTTTATGGGAAGTTGAGTCAGCTAACAACAGCAATGCTGACCACAATGGCGATCGTATGGCTTTGACCGATAAAAATACGGTCAACAATTCCGGTACTGATGATACTTCAGAAGAAGCTTGTGTTATTCAAGTAGGTGTTTTAGGAGCCGCTGCCGAAAAAAGGATTCTGGTTAGATTCCTTGATTCGTCTGGCGTAAATCCTGATGCTACATAATCTCTATGGCTACATTACATATTGCTGATGCCGCAGACCTAGTGGACCGCTCTATTCAAAAAATCTTCTTAAAAGGAAGTAAAGATGAATCACGAGACTTTGAGCAATACTTCAATACAGAGGTTGGCATCACGGATTATTACATTAAGGATAGTTCCATGTCCGGATTGGGTTATGCCTCTCGAATTTTGGAGAATGCTGTGATTACCTCAGAAACTCCGGTACAAGGTTATGACAAAACTTATACTCAGGTTGAATATGGTAAGGTTTTACCGGTAACGAAAAGAATGTGGAAATTCGGCATTAAGAAACGTGATTTAGAAAGAATCGCCAATGAATTACGTAAGGCTTGTTCGGATTTACGCGAATTGCGTTGCGGTGATCGTATAGACCAGATGCATGCTACCAGTTATACCGCGTCTGATGATTCCGGCAATTATACTATTTCTACCACTGGTGGAGATGGTAAAGCCTTTATTGCCACGGATCATACGCGCGAAGATGGCGGCACTGATGTCAATAATCAGATTACCGATGGCTCAACAGTGAATATGGATTTTGCTTATGACGCTTTGCAGGCTGCTCATAGAACAGCCGCTATCGTGCGCAATCCTAAAGGCAAGAAGATGAATATTAGTTTGGATACGCTTGTCGTAACCAAAGGATATACCAATTATTTTGCCGCTCTTGAGATTTTAGGCGCAATAAATAGGCAACATAAGCCCGCTTCCAATGCCTACGATGGTTCAGGTATTCCGGTTTATAAGATTATAGCCACTCCTTGGATTACCACCAATGTTAATTATTGGTCAATGTTTGATTCCGGAATGAAAGGAATGGATTATGGTTTTCAATATAAAGAAAGCCAGCCAATCCAATTAGAAGGACCGAATGTTGTCTTCAAAACTGGTGAAATTCAGTATAAGGCTACGGTTATGTTTGATATTGGACACAATGATTCACGCGGTTGGGTAGGTTCGAATAATACCAACGCATAAAAAACAGTTTATGTGTTGTTGCGGAGTCCGTTTTTGCTAACGGACTCTCAAATAATTCATAAATATATAATTGTTTAAAAAATAAAAAAAACAATATGGCAGACAAAATTATTCAGGGCTTATATAGTATTCAAGACTTGTTAGGTCCTAAAAAGTATGCGACCGTAACCGATACTTCAGATACTTTTCCGATTGCCAGCGGAGGGGGAGGAATGCTTTTTAGATTAGTGGTTAATAAAGGTTTTACCGGAACATTGACAATGGTTGACCAAGCAGCCGATACCTTGGTTAATGAAATTATGTCGCAAACCGCGACTTCAGATAGCGCGGTTACCATTGTTTCCGGAGCGTCTCTTTCCAACCCGACTTATCCGCGCCGTTTGGTGATTACTCCGGATGGCACAACGGCTGATGTCGCCGCCTGCACGATTACTATTCAAGGAACTGATGTCAATGGATTTGACATTAGTGAAAGTTTTACAATTACTGAAAATCAATCCGGCGTAACTAACGGTAGCTCTTATTTTAAAACCGTTAATTGCGTGAATATTCCGGCTCAGGATGGAGCTGGCGCGACTTTCGCGGTTGGTAGTCGAGCAGGAGATTCCATAGCGACCATTACCAACCCCGCGACCGGTAATGTTTATGAATATCAAATTTATTTATTGGAAGGATTAAAAACAACTCATTCCGCTGAGGGAAGTGTAACCTATGTATTTTTAGGCGAAGAACGTTCTCCGGTTTCCAGTCTTTCCGCTTCGATTTCACCATCGATTTCTCCTTCAATCAGTCCTTCGGTTTCTCCGTCAATTTCACCATCGATTTCTCCTTCCATTAGTCCTTCGGTTAGTCCTTCGGTTAGTCCTTCGGTTTCTCCTTCGGTTAGTCCGTCAGAATCTATCTCTCCGAGTATCTCACCTTCGGTTAGTCCGTCAGAATCTATCTCTCCGAGTATCTCTCCTTCCATTAGTCCGTCAGAATCTATCTCTCCGAGTATCTCTCCTTCGATTAGTCCGTCTATCTCTCCTTCCATTAGTCCATCTATCTCTCCTTCCATTAGTCCATCTATATCTCCGAGTATCTCTCCTTCGGTTAGTCCATCAGAATCGATTAGTCCGTCTATCTCTCCTTCCATTAGTCCATCTATCTCTCCGAGTATCTCTCCTTCGGTTTCTCCATCTTACAGTCCTTCAGTTTCATCTTCGGTTTCCCCTTCACCAAGTATGTAGTCTTAATTATTAATCGAGTTTTAAAAAATGAAATTAAGTGTTGTTATTCCGAGTTACAAAGATCCTCTTTTGCATAAAACTATTGATTCTCTTTTAGATAATGCGCAAGGAGAAATAGAAATAATTCCTGTCTTAGATGGCTATTGGCCAGACCAACCGATTAAAAAAGACCCTAGAATAAAGGTATTGCATTTAGGTAAAAATCGAGGAATGCGTGGAGCAATCAATGCCGGAGTTTTGGCCTCGCGAGGAGAATATATCATGCGCACTGATGAGCATTGTTCATTTGGTCATGGTTTTGATAAGAAACTTCTATCCGATATTA
>JBAZJK010000009.1 GCA_041651355.1 Patescibacteria group bacterium
TTAGACCTTGGCGGAACCAACTTCAGGGTGCTTATGGTAGACCTTAAAGCAGACGGAACAACACCTACTATGGTAATTGAGCGTTTCAAATTAACCAAAGAGCATATATCAGGCAGCCAGGAAGTCCTTTTTGATGCTATAGCATCATTTGTCAAACAGTTCCTTGCAAAACATAACCTTACAGATTCCTATGACCTTGGTTTTACCTTCTCTTTTGAAGTAAACCAGGCTGATATAGATAAAGGTATAACTGTCAGAATGTCCAAAGGTTTTACCACTACAGGCATAGTAGGAAAAGACGTAGTAGCCTTACTTAGAGATGCCTTCAAGCGTAAAGGAGTCAACAACGTCCGCGTAGTTGCAATAGATAACGATACAACAGGAACCCAGGTAGCAAGAGCATACCTCGATAACAATACAAGCTTAGGCGTAATCCTTGGAACAGGAACAAATATCTGTGTCCGTCTTCCTATGGACAAGATAATCAAGCAGTTCTCAAACAAGGACAACTACAAAGCAACGCATATGATAGTCAACATGGAAAGCGGCAACTTCAATAAGAACCTGCCGAGAACCAAATACGATAAACTATTAGACTCAAAATCTACCAATCCTAATGAAGCCTGGGAAGAGAAGATGGTCTCCGGTATGTATCTTGGAGAATTAATGCGTCTTACTCTCTTAGACCTCATTAACCAGAAACTGCTCTTTAGAGGTAAAACTCCAAAGATACTCTCTTCCTACCAGAGCTTTGAAACCAGATACATTGGCGATATAGAAGCATTAGACCTGAATAAGAGAATGAACATCTGGAAGCTACGCCTGCTCTTTAAGAAACTCTTACTTTCCAGGAAAGATGCGAAAATCATACAACTTATAGCTAACCTCATAGCTACACGTTCAGCAAGAGTAGCTGCTTCTCTTATAGCAGGAGCCTTACTCTACATAGACCCCAACCTTACCAATAAACATACAGTAGCCATAGACGGCTCAGTCTTTGAAAAACACTACAAATACCAGGCCCGTATGCACCAGGCTTTCCGTGAACTTCTCTCTGACAAAGCCTCAAACATCACAACCACCCTAACCCATGACGGTTCAGGGGTAGGCGCTGCCATTATAGCTGCTGTTGCTTCAAAGGCACAGAAAATACAACCTGTTAAAGCAGTAAAAGATATTTTCAAAGAATCCGTGGTTAGCCAGGCAGCCAGTGCGGTTACAGTTAAGCAAAACAATCGCGCAATTGATTACCTGTCTCCAATTTTTGCAGGAAAGAGAATAATGGGTGGATTGTTGCCGCTATTTAGCGTGAGAAGTAAAACTGGCCAGGGTATCGGCACCATTGAAGATTATTACAAAATGGCGGAACTGTACCAATCTTTAGGCTGGACAGTTTTGCAGATACCGCCGATGAATATTTGTAATATGGATAGCCCCTATTCAGTGGAAAGCTCTAGGTTGATGGATTGGTTGTACGCCAGCGTTGATATTCTTTTGGGAAAATCCAGTTACAGTAAGTTTGACGGTTTAGTCATCCGTTCAAAAGCTGCAGAAGAATTTCTTGAGAGCAAAAGAGTGGAAATAGAAGAATTACGCCGCGCTAAAGAAACCAACTTTACAAAAGTTAAGCCGATTATTTATGAAACCTTAAAATTGCTTTACAAGGATTTTATAAAACTTCCTCAAAGCCATAAATATTCCAAAGAATACCGGGCTTATCAGCAAAAAATGGGCTGGTTAAAAGACCATGTCTTGCATCTTTTATTAAAAGAAAGGTTCATCCGAGAAAAAGACATGTGGCGCGATTGGGATTTTCGTTTGTGGGGCGAAGATTTGGCAACGCGCAAAGACAAGGCTCTCAAGGAGGCAGAAAATTACTTCCGTCATTTCAAAGAAGGTGGCAATGAAATAGATATGATTGATTTCTATTCCTTCATGCAGTTTGTATTTTATCATCAATGGGATAGATTTAAAGTTTTTGCCCATAGCCGCAATATCGGCTTAGCCGGAGATATGACTTTTGGTCTGGATGGGGCAGATTTATGGATACGCCAGGATTTATTCGCTTTCGAGAAAGACCTCAAACGCCGTTACAGCCAAGGTGTGCCTCCGGATTTATTCAGCGATATGGGCCAATATTGGCAATTTTACATGTATCGTTGGGAAAAGCCGGAAACGGTTAACTTTATTTTTGACCGCTTCAAGTATCTGCTTGGTTTTTATGACTATGTCCGTTTTGACCACGCTTTGGGCTGTTATCGCGGTTATCGCTTCCTGGAAGATGCCGACAATAAGATGAACTTGAAAGATTTAGGTATCTGGGATGAAATTTCGCCTTTGCTGAAAGAAGGAAAAGATAATCCGGAAAAACAGGATGAAATAGCTTCGAAAATATATGGTATCGTGTTAAATAAACTGGCAAAAACAAGTTTGTTAACCGAAGAAGATAAAAAATATTTCTTTACTCCTTCCAATAGTTTAAGCCGCGACAGCGCCATGTATGTAGTGCGCCGTTCGGACAAACAGCCGGTTTTTGAACCCAAGTTGAGCCATAACGGCTGGGAACGGTATAATTACGTTACTGAAAAACGCATCTACGACGCCAGCTATACCGGTTCTTGGGATTTTCTACCTTTCTCTAAAAAATACATGAAAAAATATTTATTCCCGGACGATTCACAACGCGCGCCGCAAACGGAAGACAGCGTTAGGGTTGCTTATTTTGTTCCGGCTCCGGGAGAGGAATTGATATCCGGTTTATTGCGCGTAGCCCAGGAAGAAGGCAAAGTGTTCATTACCGAACTTCTGGGGATTGTTCCGGAGAAAGCCAAGGAATCAGTCGACACTTTAGCTGGAGCCATCGATTACGCTCCCGGAATATTCCAGGATAATCCGGCTTTCTGGTTGAGCGATGAATTTAAAAATAAATGGACCATGGTGGTGCATTCACTTCAGGATTCCATCAATATGGAAGGAAAGAAGGCAACTGGAAGCTGTAATCCTACGCGCAGCGTTACTCCGGAACAAGCAAAGATAACAATGAGCGACAAAGAACGCATGAACTGGCTTGGGCCGCTAACCAAATCCAAAGCGCTTCTATCAATTCTTATGTGGCCGGATTGGGGCAATTGGCCGGGCTCCTGGACTGAACGCATTACCAATATTCCAGGAACTCAGACCGGGAACTGGTCCATTCGCACACCTTTTACCATGGAAGAACTGCTTGCCGCCAGCCGGGGCGAAAAAACTTCAGCTGAAGCAAAAGCGGTTATGGATTTCGCCCGGGAATTAACGCAGTATTCAAAAAGAACCTTAGCTGATGCCTCAGGGCTGGCGAAATACTTATTTATTATAAAATCTTTTATCGAAAAATACCTTCCCGTTTTATTTAGAGGATCAAAGCGCGCGGCATTAATTAATACTTTCCCTTATTTTGGTGATTTCCGTCAGCAACGGTTCCTGGATCAAAAGTTCGAAGTCTGGGCTTTGGTAAATAAGAAGCCGAAGAACATAAATGTAATTATCGGAGAAGGTAATAAGCGTATATCGCTTCCTATGCATCTTGTCCGTGTCGGAGCCGGACTGCCCAGAGACACATATCTGTATAGCGCCTTACTAGCAGCCGATACCTTAAAAGAAGGCGACCATTATTTCAGAGTTGCGGTAAACGGTAAAGAATCAGAAGGCAAAGGCTGGCTGCAGGCAGTTAAACGCGGCGA
>JBAZJK010000010.1 GCA_041651355.1 Patescibacteria group bacterium
CATCCTCTAGCGTATCTACTCTTACTACAATTTTACTCATATTTCACCTTCTATTAGCAATTTCTAAGCAGATATTATCACATTTTGTACCCACGTTGTCAAGAATTTATTTACACAATTGGCTCTCAGGATTTTTTGGGTACATTTCTAGGATTTTTTGGGTACATTTTAAAATGGAAACTACTTATAAATCAATAACTTACAGCGGATTTGCATGACTATTATGTACGTCCAAAAGAAAAGAACAATAAGCTTATCACGCATATACTCTCATGCTGGCTATAAGCGAAAGCAACAACCCTACGCAAGCTATAAGCGATTATACTCCCTATAACAAGCTACTATATTAAACCGGCCAAGGGCAGGATGCCCGCGTAAGAGCGTGCTGAGCACACATTGCCTCCGGCTTGCTATCCTATAGCGAATAAAGTATACTATAAATAATAATAAACCTTACGGCTGAAACGATGACAACCATCCTATCCCTTATCCCCAATGCACTTATACCAGAACATATTCCTTCTGCCTATAATCCCCACCAGGTTTACTTGTTAAAAATAACCTGTAACAAGCTCCCCTATCCAGTCTATAAAATAGGAGTCTCTACCAGACTTAATGGACGTATACGTGACTTGAAGAATACAGAGTCTAACCAGAGCCTAGTGAAAGGTAAAGGTCATCTAATCGACATAGAACTCCTAGATAGTATATGGGTAGACGATTGTCACCAAGCGTCCTATATTGAACATCTAGTTATGGATACCCACATCAAATATAAGTATAAAGGTAAATATATTATCCCTAGCGGTAATAGCGAACTGTTCTGGTGTCTGCCTGGGTTTACGTACATAAGATATGGGAAAGAGGTACAAGCGTTATAGTACCTTACGGCTGTAAGCCGGTCTATTATTTAAGCTTGGTCGGTGGTTGGGTGGTATGTAGGTGAGGTCGCTCTGACTCATATACGCATACACTCCCATGCTCAGGTAGTACCTTTCTACATACCAACAAGAGCAGTACCGTACTAGGTAGTACTGCTCTCTGCCAGGTTGTTATAACAACCCTTTCAACACCACATAGAATGGAAAGAGGGTTATGATCGCACCGACAATGGCCGCGATTACATCATATAAGAACGGCCGCACCGAGTGCACTGCATGGTAGTATTGTTTCATAGGTTTATCCCGATTAAGGTTAGGCTATTAGCCGGAACGGATAAGCGGCGGCACAGACTGAGCTTAGCGGCCTTCTTGCTCTTGTTGTGCGTGGTGCAGGTGCATCCTAATAAGGTGCAAATGTAGGTGTATGTTTTCATAACGGCGCGCCTCACATATAGTTATAGTAGTCATCGGCGGAAGGCTCGGATTCATCCAGCCTTTGCCAGACCTTATCGAAGAAACTTGCTAGTAGGAGCGATGCGCGCTCCTCTTCAACTTCTTCATTTAATACAATGATGTTATCAGGATTAGTGTTAAGTATGTTCATGATATAGTGCTCCAAAATAGATTGGGCAGGATAATACCTGCCCATTATTGTTATATTAGGTTAAAGGGTTACGACTTGGATACTGAAAAGGATATAACCGGGTTCAACTACATTAAATGACGCGTCCAGCTTTGTATTCACCGGCGTAGTCACAAGGATTTTATAGTTTTCCTCAGTAATCAGCCTGCTTAATGTTTCGCCGTGGCCTGCTTCAGGCCTGAAAATACCTTGTATGGTTGTGTCGTTAATAGCCTTAATCTCTTCAAGGTATGGATATAGGATATTAATAGCAGTGTTAATGCTTTCCTCCTTAGCAAGAAGATCATTATACTTGTCTAACTGTTCGACAGTTAAGTCATAGACTGTATAACAGGCAGGTTTGCACAATGCTTGTATAGCTTCAATGAGAGCAACAAGTTCTGTTTTATTCATTGAAGGCTTGAACGTGGATAGCTTTGTTAAAATGTCATCAAACGTGGGTACATGCAAAGCCGGTAACATATCAAAGCAGCTAGTTAAGTACTCATCAGCAGTTAAGTAGTGCCCAACTAAAGGGGTCTTAGCCTTAACTTCCTCCTTGTACTCATCCATGTGATTAGGGCTAAGATAGCCGGCCTTTATCGCATCGTAAAACTTGCTAGTAGCCTTGCTTTTCACGATGTACATTTCAGCCAATGCTGTTAATAAGTCTACTGATACAGGTATGTTATTAATAGCGCCTGTTTTGACGTGATCAAAGGCTGGTGACATCTTTCCCGTAGCGCCTTGGCCGGAAGTCCAGCTGGCCAGGATTTCACGGGCATTAAGCGAAGCTGTTTCGATTTGGTTTTTTGTATAAATAGTCATGGTATATAGTTCCTATATTAATTGTTAATGATAGCAATATGCCATCCAAATACAGTCTATTAAAGACTGTATTAAGTTAGCTAATCAACAACCTTGTAGACTTGTCCACATGGTAGCTCTATGGTTGTATGCTTTGGGAGTTTATCCCACTCCCGCCTACTCAGGTGATACATTTTGTTATTTATCCAACAGCTTAAAAGCTTGCCGCCGCTGTTGGCGTGGTACTTGAAAAATTGTTCTCTATTCATTTTATTCATTATTGCACCTACATAATAATGTCGTTAGCTATCAAAAAACATATTATTGCGCCTATGCCAACTAGGGCTATTACTAGCAAGGCTGTTTTTTCCTCAATAGTCCTCGGTGGTTTATAGCTAGCGGCAGAACGTGGATAGTGTCTCATGATTGCACCTATATGGTTAATGGTTAAAGGATATTGTTATACACGCACGTTGGGATGCTCCAACAAGCTCAAGAGCATGTATAGGGTTAAATTGTTAAAGAGCAATGCCCGAAGGCTTGAAGCTATTATACAGATATAAATAAACTGTACAATAGTTTTTTTTACTATATTTCCATGTAAGGGTAAAGAAAGCATCCTGCTTGATATGTATATAGCAGAAGGTGTGCCAAATCTTATTATATAAGCCTATCCTATTGGATAATAGCCTTGATTTAACAAAGGTGTAAAAAATACTGACACTATTTAGGCTAGGAATAGCCTAAGCTATTGTTACATAAGGCAAAAGGTTTTTGTAAAGAAACCTGACATTAAACGTTGTTTAATTCTATCTTGTTGATATTGTTGGGTTACAGGTGTAAAGAAACCTGACACCTGCATTAGCAGGTCTATTGTATATATGAAGCGGGCGAGTAGCATCTTCAGCGCAGCTTGTCAAGTTATATAATTAAACAGTGTTTAGTTAGCTTCGCTGTATACAGGATAGTCTGGCGACGTAGAGGCTTATAAAGGCAACTGAAGCTGTATGTATGTATTAAAGACCCGCGGTCGCCGGAAATAGCCTTATAACATAGGGTCGCCGGGATGGTATATAGTGGGATAGGTCGCCGGAATATGGCTAGAAGATTTTATTAGGTTTTGCTGATTGGGAAATTATTGCATTTGAGCGTCGATAAAATAGCAGGCTGTATTGGTATTAAAAGTTAATTAAACGTTGTTATTTGGGCCTGAGCGCGGGATTTTTTCGCGTCTTAGTGAGGGGAAGTCGCTGGAATTTTGCGGAATTTTAGGCAAAAGAAAGCCGGTTGATTAGACCGGCTTGTTATGTGGGTTATACCTTATAGGTTGTACACTTGGTTATCACGTATACGTGTTTTAC
>JBAZJK010000011.1 GCA_041651355.1 Patescibacteria group bacterium
CAACGCAAGAACTGGATAGATTAAAAGCCGGCGCCATGTTTAAGATGGCAATCCATGAAGGGCTTGTTACCGGTCAATACGAAGGGAAACCATTTACTTCTGAAAATGCTATTGGGATTATTAAGGAAGCTCAGAACAAAGGTGTTTTTGATGATACCGATATTGACAGATTCAAAGACAAATACCCTCAGTTAAGAGACGGACTTAATGGAGTAATAGCTGAAAACATTACGAAAAAGATTGATGAAGCCGTGACAAATACTCTGACAAATGAAGTGACAAATACTGCACAGAATTTGTCGGACGTGCCGATTAATGAACCGGCCGGAAGAGAAGAAGAGCTTCCGCCCGCAACAGCCTCTAAAGTTAAAAAACTACAAAACCAGATCGCCAAGCAGGAAGATTATCTTGCCCGCAATGCAAACCGGAAAGGCGAAACTCAGTACGAGAAATGGGCTGCTGATTTAGAACAGAAGAAGGCGCGACTCGAAGAACTGACAAAACAGGCAGAGGAAATGACACCTTTAGCCCCTGCCAAGACTTCTACCATCGAAACACCGAAAGTAAAGGGTGCGGAGAACGTTCAACCTGGGGCAAATACGGAAGATGTCCTCATGGATAGCTTAATGAGTTCTGATGGAACGGATGAGCAAACCAAAGGAGCCTTTAATAAAGCGGGGTACGTTGAGGTAGATGGTTTTATGGTTCATCCCGATGTCAATCCTGAATGGGTGCGTCAATTAAAACCGGAAACAAAAGCGAATATGCGTGAAAACGGCATTTTTTATATTGACTCGGAAAAAGGTGAGGGCGCCGCCGGAAGAGTTGCAGAAATACAAGCGGGCAATAGAACTTTACGCGGTATGCAAATAAAGACTAAGGCCGGTTTAGAAGCTGAACTATATACCAAAAAAGACGAAGAAGCATTACACGAAACTGGCCACCATGTATGGCGAGGCTTAACCGACGAACAACGCAAACAATGGTCGGCGCAACCACGGATTACAGAACATGGGAAGTCTGTTGAAGCGGGTACAAATAAAGTCTATAAATATGACAAAGAAGCCGCAGCGGAAGAAGATTTTGCTCAGGCTTATGCTGAAAACGGTGGCCAGAATCCATTAACAGCACTCCCCGCGCCTCTCTCACAAACTGATGCCGCGACAGTAGGCGTTAAAGGAAAGGCCGGGGAGTCTTTAAAAGAACCGTGGGAAATGACTAGGGAAGAATATAGTAATAAGATTGGAGCAGATAAAGAAAAATTAGATGTTGCTAAAATGGCAAATTTGCCAGTTGGAGATATAATTGCTTTCCCTAATGAAAAAATTATTGCTACCGATAAAAACGCATATTCATTTACCAATAAAAACAATGGGAAGAAATTTGATTTTGATATTATCACAACCGAAGCAGACAATGGCAGAAGGAGAATAATAGCAAGATACTCTGGCACAGATACAAATGCCGCTGGATTAATAATTAATTCAGAAGGTCAAGTTGTTAATATCTTTACCGAAGAACCAAAGATAGGATTAGCGCAAGCAATACTTAAAAAAGCGCAACAAATAGAGCCAAACTTAAAACCACCAAATGAAGCAATAAGTAAACAAGGAGCGAAAGCGGCACATAGATATTACACCGAGCAAGCCCTATCCGAAGGCAAGCCAGTTCCAGAATCAGTCTTGAAAGATTATCCTGAATTACAGAAGAAGGAAACAGATACTTTCGGAGATATACCCAAAGTCCAAAAAGAACAATGGGGAAAATATCCTGATAAGCAATTAAAAGAATTTGCAGACAAAGGCATCCCTGGGGCTGAGATTGAAATAGCGAAGAGAGCAAAGAAGGCCGAAGCAAACGAACCCAAAGAAATCTTCATCCGCGCCGCCGAAAGAAGAGACCTTTCCCGCGTCCAGAAATCTTTGAAAGAGATCCCGGATAAATTCGGATATGAGAAAGTCTATCAGAAAAAAGGCAAGCAGGGCCGCGGGTTTTATTATGTCAAGATGAAGGTCAAGGAAGTTAAGGCAGAGAAACAGGAACCGGCGATTTCCGGAGCAGAAAACCTTGTGACGTTCTTACAGAGAGCTGGCAAAGTTCGCCTGGGCGAAGAATTTCAGGACAAAACCGGCGACGCCTGGAGTAGAGCGCACGGATTCAGATCAAAAGACAGAAGCCGCGAAATGGGAGATATCGCCTCCGTGACCAGCCAGAACGGCAAAATGGCCATGGACGAAGCCGCCAGTTTTGTAAACGCGGAAGGATTTAGGGATAAGAATGGTGACAAGTTTACCGACAGGACTTTGTTTGAAGCACTTGCTGCGGGAGAGGGTAGAAATATCTTGCACCCCGGCAAAGCAGAGCGTATAATAGAAAAACAGATCGAGGAGAAAGAAAATGAGTATTGGTCAGAACGGGAAGAAGAATATCTCGACCAACAGCGAGAAGCCCTTGCCCAAGAAGGCATTGACGCGACAAGAGAAATCGAAGAAAATAGCGAAAGCGTTCGCGCCGATCTTATTAGCGAGATTGAAGCGGAAGGGAATCTTACCGAAGAACAACTCGAAGCAGCCCACGACGAAATAAGTTCCTTCTTTGACGAAATGTCGAAGGCGGAGGAAACACCCCGCACCGAAACTACCGACGCCGGAGAACAACACACCTTAGCTGGCCTGTCCGCCGCCGAAACATTCACACTCACAGCAAAAGAACCTGAAACGCCCGTTGTCAAGGGCGCAAAGCTCACACCC